>JBDUCP010000119.1:0-5906 GCA_040003405.1 Verrucomicrobiota bacterium | reverse complement strand
ACGCAAAACCGAGCCGTCGGCGCGCTTGATCGGTTGCCTCGTCCGCACGATGACCGCGCGAATCACCTCGCCCTTTTTCACCGTGCCGGTGGCGCTCGCTTCTTTAACGTTGGCCACGATGACGTCCCCAATGCCGGCACATTGCGCAGTCCCTTTGCCAATCACGCCGATCATGGTAGCCATGCGCGCCCCGCTATTGTCCGCCACATCGAGTCTTGATCTCAGGTAAACCATATCTCTCTTCCTTTACTTCTGAACCACTTCCACCAGCCGCCAGCGCTTCAACTTACTGAGCGGTCGTGTCTCCATGATCCGCACCGTGTCGCCGGCCTTGGCTTTGTTCTCTTCGTCGTGCGCATAAAATTTCTTCATCTGTTTGACGATTTTGCCGAACTTCGCATGCGGAACTCGCGTCACTGTGCGCACCACGATGGTCTTATTCATTCCGCTCGAAATTACTTCGCCCGTACGCGTCTTGCGGGTCTTCCGCGCCACGTCCGCGTTTGTGCTGGTGCTCTCCGTTTGGTTTTCTTCGGCCATAAAATCCTATTTCTTTCCCGCCTTTGCGGCGCGCTCCGCCAAAACGGTTTCGATACGCGCAACTTCTCGTCGTAACAGCCGCAACCGGCTGGGTTGTTCCAACTGCCCGCTCTGTTGCTGCAAACGTAGATGCAAACTCTCCTGTCGCAGATCGCGCTTCTTCGTCGATAACTCGTCGGAGCTTAGCTCCGATATTTCCTTGAATTTCATAACTCGTTAGGCCGCGGCCACGTGATGCCTGGTCAGAAACTTTGTTCGCACCGGCAACTTATCCGCCGCCAGCCTCAGCGATTCGCGCGCGACCGATTCCGTAACACCGTCCAATTCAAACAAAATGTTGCCCGGCTTGACCGTCGCGACCCAGTACTCCGGCTGTCCTTTGCCTTTGCCCATGCGCGTTTCCGGCGGGCGTCCGGTCACCGACTTATCCGGAAAAATCCGGATCCAAAGTTTCCCTTTGCGTTTCATGTTGCGAGTGAGCGCGACACGCGCCGCCTCGATCTGCGTGTTCGTGATCCACGCGCGTTCTAGTGTCTGCAAGCCGAACTCGCCGAAATCGATTCGCAGATTTCGCGAAGCCGTTCCCTTGCGACTACCTCGCTGGGTCTTACGGTACTTCACGCGTTTTGGCATCAATGGCATGGCAATATTCTCCTAAAAAGTTTTCTAAACTTCGGCTGGTTCTGGCGGCGGCGGTAAAACGGCCGGTGTCGCCACCGCTGGTTCTTCTTTCTTACAGAGCCAGCACTTCACCCCTATTTTTCCATAAACAGTATTCGCTTCCGCGAAGCCGTAATCGATCGGCGTGCGCAATGTATGGAGCGGCACCTTGCCCTCGCGATACCATTCTGAGCGCGAAATTTCTGCACCGTTCAAGCGCCCGGAGCTCCGCAACCGAATCCCTTGCGCGCCGAAATCCATCGCCACCTGCACTGCTTTTTTCATGGCGCGGCGATAAGCGATGCGGCGTTCGATCTGTAGCGCTACGTTTTCCGCTACCAGCTGCGCATCGAGCTCCGGCGTCTTGATTTCCTGAATGTCTATTTTGATCTGCTTGCCCTGCGCCATCTTCGAAATCTCTTCCGTCATCTTTTCGATTTCCGCGCCTTTACGGCCAATCACGATGCCAGGACGCGCCGTGAAAATCGTGACGCGAATGCTGTTCCAGGCACGCTCGATCACGATCTTCGAGACGGCGGCGAACTGCAGCTTCTTCTTCACATAATCGCGAATCTTCAGATCGCTGTGGAGGAAGGCCGGCATCTCTTCCGGCGACGCGTACCACTTAGAACGCCAGTCCCGGTTCACTCCCAGGCGAAAACCAATTGGATTAACTTTCTGTCCCATAAATTATTCTTTGGCCTCTGACTTTTCAGCGGCCTTGGTTTCCTTTGTGCGAGCCTGCTTCTTCCCGGCCGATTTCTTTACGCCCTTCTTTTTGTCGCGCGTTTTGATCTCGATTTCGTCGGTCAAAATAATCCGAATGTGAGCACTTCGTTTTAGGATGCGGCTGCCACTTCCTCGAGCACGCGCCATCATCCGCTTTTGGGTTGGCCCTTCGCCCACGGTCGCTTCTTTCACGACCAGGCCGTCCACTCGCAGGTTCGCGTTGTTCTCCGCATTCGCGACGGCGCTCTTTAATGTTTTCGCGATCATGTGCGCCGCTTTTTTCGGGCTGAACGCGACGAGATCGAGCGCTGCCGAAACCGGCAGACCCTGAATCGCGCGTGTGACTTCGCGCGCCTTGAAGGCCGAAATCTTCGCGTATCGATATGTCGAGCTAACTTGCATTTATTTTAAAGTTACATTTTGGCGGGCATCCACCTGAAGGCGGTCACCCACTTTTATTTTTTCCTTTTCCGAATCCATTTCTTGAATCACCGCTCCGCAAATTTTCTGGCGAACGTCCACTACCCGCAGCGTCGCGATCAACTTATCGCCCCGCATCACCCGCATCGGCATCCCCATTTTGACGCCCTGCTTTTCCCCGAGATTCCCGACCACCAGCGACCACTCTTCTTTCACGCTGATCACGCTGCCGTCCATCAACGTCGCCTTCTCCTCCGCTGGCTTTTGCGCTTTCGCGATCAACTCATTGGCCGCGCGCAATTGCGTTTCCACTTCCATGCGCGCCTGCGCGTCCCCGCCGGTCGAAGTCTTGAGCAAATGCAGAATCGCTTCACTCAAGCGCAACGCTTGATCGCGAAACGTATCTCGCTCCTTCTGCAACAATTGCAGATCGGCCACGGCACTGAGCAGTCGCTGCTCCAGTTTTGCCCGGTCCTTGTTCGCCGCTTCCAGCCCGAGCGCTTCCATGCGCAACTGCAACTCGGAATATTTTCGGCGAAAAAGTTCCGCCTCCACATTCGACGCCGCCAGGCTATCAGTCAACGTCGCCACCGATTCGCGCGCGAGCGAAAGTTGCCGGCGCAACTCTTCACTTTGCGTGAGCAAATTCTCTGCGGTCACTTTAATTTCCGCACTTTCAATTTTGGATTCTGACAAAGAACTATTTCCTTCTGCCGCCAGCCCTCGAGCCAGCGTGATACAGCCCACAACTACAAAGATTTTCCTCAACTATTTCGTCACCTTCGCCGTATGGGAACCGTGCTTCTTAAAGATTCGGGTCGGTGAAAATTCCCCCAACTTGTGACCGACCATATTTTCGGTCACGAAGACCGAGATAAAAGTTTTGCCGTTGTGCACCATGAAAGTGTGGCCCACGAAATCGGGCGTCACCATCGAGCGGCGCGCCCAGGTCTTGACCGGCTTCTTGATGCCCGACGAATTCATCTTGTCGATCTTCTCCAGGAGATGCGGGACAACGAAGGGTCCTTTTTTTAGTGATCTGGCCATAAACAAAAATTATTTCTTCCGCCGATCCTGCATGATGAAGCGATCGCTCGGTTTGTGTTTCGAGCGCGTCTTGAATCCCTTCGCGAGCTGGCCCCAAGGACTCGTTAGGTGTTGGCGTCCGCCACCGCCCTTGGATTTTCCCTGGCCGCCGCCATTCGGGTGATCGATCGGATTCATGACCATGCCGCGCACATGCGGCCGCCGGCCTTGCCAGCGCGTGCGGCCGGCTTTGCCACTCGCCACGTTCATGTGATCAATATTACCGACCTGGCCAATCGTCGCGAAACATGTGTCGTGAATCCGTCGTATCTCGCCCGAAGGAAGTTTGACTAGCGCATAACCGGCTTCGCGGTTGCTCAGCGTGGCTTGTTGCCCGGCGCTACGCGCAATTTGGCCGCCGCGACCGGGAGCGATCTCAATGTTGTGAATGTTTGCGCCGAGCGGGATGACGCTGAGCGGCAGTGAATTCCCGAGATCCGGCGGCGCCTCATTACCCGACATCACTTTCGCCCCGACATTCAATCCATCCGGCGCGAGGATGTAACTCATCTCGCCATCGGCATACTTGATGAGAGCAATGCGCGCCGAGCGATTGGGATCGTACTCGATCGCAGTCACTTCAGCCACGACGCCGTGCTTCCGGCGTTTGAAATCCACCTTGCGGTATTTCTGTTTATGTCCGCCCCCGATATGGCGCGAAGTGAGTCGTCCGTTGTTGTTGCGGCCGCCGCTTCTTTTCTTTACCTCGACGAGGCTCTTATGCGGCTTCGCTTTTGTGATCTCGGTAAAAGCCGGGAGCGACTTGAACCGAAGTGCGGGCGTGAGTGGACGAAAACTTTTGAGTGCCATAACAGTTAGACGAGGTCGATCTTGTCGCCTTCCTTCAAGGTCACGATGGCTTTTTTCCAATGCGGTTTACGGCCGAAATCGGCGCGGCGTTCGCGCTTTTTTTTGCCGGCGTAATTGCACGTGTTCACCGCGACCACTTTCTTGTTGAACAATTTCTCGATCGCCTGCTTGATCTGGATTTTGTTGGCTCGGGGCGCGACCCGAAAGACGTACTTGTTCAGCTTCTCACTCAGCAGCGACGCCTTTTCCGTGAGTTGAACCGTTTGGATGAGATCGTGTGCTTCGTTCATTCCCGATTCATCCTTTCTGCCAATTGCTCCAAGGCCGAGGGCGTTAACAAAATTTTGTCGAATGCGAGCAACTGCTCCGCGTTCACATTCGCCACCGTCGCGAGCAAAACCGGTTTCACGTTTCGCGCAGATTTGTAAGTGTTGTCGTCAAACGCATCCGATAGCACCAAAACTTTGCGCGCGTCCGTCTGCTTCTTTACCAGCGCGACGAACGATTTCGTCTTGATCTCAGAGACAGAAAATTTATCGACGGTGAGCACATCCCCCGCTTTAATCCGCTCGCTCAACGCTTTTTGAAATGCGAGACGACGCAAGGTCTTCGAAGTCTTTTTCGAGTAATCGCGCGGCTTCGGACCAAAAACAACGCCGCCGCCACGCCAGATCGGCGATGATTTGTAACCGGCGCGGGCGCGTCCCGTCCCTTTTTGTCGCCAGGGTTTTGCACCCGATAGATTCACGTCCGCTTTCGACTTCGTGTTCGCCGAACCAGAACGGCGCGCCGCGCGCATTGCCACGACCACATCGTGCAGCGCCTGCGTCCCGCGTCCATTATCGATCAACTCGATCTTCGCTTCCTTCGCGGCTTCTGCTGTTAAAACTTTCGCGCTCATTTCGCCTTTGCTTCTCCCGCCGGTTTCTTAATGGCCGGACGGATGACGACGTAACTGCCGTTCGATCCCGGCACCGCGCCGCTGATCAAAATCACTTTCTCGGTCTCGCGCACCTGCAGGACCTGCAGGTTTTGCACGGTCACCCGTTCGTCACCCATGTGACCCGGCATGCCCATGTTCTTGAAGACGCGCCCGGGCGTCGATCGATTACCGATGGCGCCATTGCGCCGATGAGTCTTGGATCCGTGCGACGCGCCCTGGCCATCGAAATTGTGTTTCTTCATCACGCCCTGGAAGCCTTTGCCCTTCGATCTGCCGATGACATCAACCCAGTCGCCTGGTTGAAACTGCATCACGCTCAAATCAATGTCGCCTTCCGGCGCATCATTCGTTAGGCGAAATTCGCGCATCAATTTTTTCGGTTCCGATCCGGCGGCCTTAAATTCTCCGAGCAGCGATTTGTTCACACGCGACTCTTTCTGCACGCCAAAGCCCACTTTGATCGCGGAGTAACCGTCGTTCTCCGTCGTAACCCGACGCAGCAACACGTTATCGCCCGCGGCGATCACGGTCACCGGACGCATCCGACCGTTCGCGTCGTAAACGCTGGTCATGCCGATTTTTTGTCCTAGTAGGCCGATGCTCATGATCGTGGGTTTGCAAATTTGTTGAAGTTGAGACCGCTAAATCTTAATCGTAATATCCACGCCCGCCGGCAGGTTCAGTTTCTTCAGTTCATCGACCGTTTTCGCGGTCGGCT
>JBDUCP010000118.1:0-5919 GCA_040003405.1 Verrucomicrobiota bacterium | reverse complement strand
GTTGGTCATAACGCGTCACCATACGCAACTTCTCCGCAGCGCCAAGACGTGCGGATTGCGAACATCAAGACTGTGCCGATATCGTGTTTGCCGGAGAAATTCCAAAGCCGACTCTACGAGTTCCGCAACGTGCTGGGCTCGCTTCTCTGAGGTCATTGCCTTGCGGCCATCAAAAATGAATTAACGGTACCCATCCCCCATCTCGGGCTTCCCCCACGCTTCGTATGGTCCGACAAGCCGCTGACGAGCAAGCCTTGTTCCCGGATTGTTCGCGCCCTGCGAATTACTCAAACTTTCGTATCCGTCTAGGAGAAGTGGTTCCGCTTCCTGATAACGTTTCTGAAGAGCGAGCGCTTCGCCGAGCGAACTATTAGCCAACGCCACCCAGTAATGCTCCTTCTCCTCGGAGACACCAACGGCGACAGGTTTGTCAATGCGGGGGACTCGCTCCAGACGCGTAACCGTTCCGGTCAGGCGACCGATGGTACGAACTTCCGCTCGGACGTCAACCTCGGCGGGACGGTGAACAGCGGCGATACCCTTATCGTGCGATCGCGCTCGGGTAATTTCGTTCCCTAGAGTTGGAGTTGTAGCGATCCGGGATGCCGGTGAGAGTGCTACCGTCCGGGCTTACAGCTAAGCCCGCCGGTGCTCGTGATTGGCGTCAACCTCCGGCCTGTGGACAGGCCGCTCCATAGCGTGAGCCCTGGCGGTGGCCCGCCCTCGGGCCGTGCGTCAAATCGCCTAATACTACCGTCCCCGACGTGAACGCTGACGGCCTCGTCAACAGTGGTGATACTTTGGCCGTCCGCCTGAGATCGGGGACATTCCTGCCCTAGCACTCACTGGGACGTGGCTTGCCGCGCGTCCCTCCGCTCTCGCGCCACCTAATTCTTTGGCTCGGCCAACTTAGCACCAGCTCAAAACCCCGGATTGCTGCCGACCGTGATGCGATCCAGAACCGCTTCCACACTGGGATCAATCTTAATCATCGCCTCGCGAAACTTTGTCCGGAATTCCTGAACTGCTTTGTTGCGCTTTTCGACCGCTTCTTTCACTGCCGGATCCTCAGCTGCTTTTAGTTGCACCGCGCGCAGCTTCAGTTGCTCGTCGATCGTCAGCGTCAATATCTTAGCTTCACGATCGCGAATTTCTCTATCCAAATCATTAGTCGGATCCGGTTTCGGTGTCGCGGCCGCCGCGGCGGTCGATAGTTCCGCTGCCGGTGTCGGCTCAGGCGCGGCCCTGATGAAACTCAGCGGCAACGCTGCGATGGGAAGGACAAGAAGTAGTTTTATTTTCATAATAGGCTGGAGTGAAATAATAACACATGAGCTAGCACGCGATAGCGTGACGACGGCAGACACCGGAAAGCATTTCCCATAGCGCATCGAGAATGCGATCGACCGCGGTTGTGACTGAACTGGCATTGCCATCGTTGACATACTTGTCGAGCATCGCGCGCTCGACCGCGGAGTGTTCGCGATCAGCCTTTTCGTGCACGGTGAAATATTGGTAATGACGCGGCGCGGTCATGTTGTAGTTCTCGATCAAGCCCTTGATTTTCGATTCCGAAACCGCCGGAATCTGACTCTCATAAGCATAGAGCGCGGCCAGGCCCTCCGCCGTGCTGCCTTCGGCGCAGACGGAACGGAACGTATCGACCAGGTTTTTCGTCTCATTCCATTTTACCGATGACTGCACGGCGTCATCGGAAAGGCCGAGGCCATCAGCGAATTGCAGCCAGAGCTCGGGATGGTTCGGCCGGCCCGCTTCTTCGTCGATGAGGTTATCGAGCAGTTGCCGCCGCGTCGGTTGATCGTCGCAGCGCGCGTGCACCGCGGAGAGATAAGTCGGAAACGCCGCGACATGATGATAATACTGCCGCGCGTAATCGCAGAGGGCCTCGCGGCTCAATTCGCCGCGCGTCCACGCGAGATAGAAAGGATGAGTGAGCAAATGTTTCGCCGCGATCTGGCGATCGATGGAATCGAGATATGTATTCATAAGAATCCTCCGCTTTTAACTGCGCTCGGCGGCAACTGCGAACTTTTTTTCCACCAAATCACATCGCGCCGAGAATATGTTTGATACCGCGAATGGGAATGAGGGCCCAGTCCGGCCGATGATTCAATTCATAGCCGATTTCATACACGGCTTTGTCGAGCAGATACGCTTCGAGCAGCACTCGCCGGTCGGCTTCGCGCTGCGGAATGAAGGATGCGCCCTTCGTTGCCTTGAGATAGCCCTGCAAAAAAACGCTGCTCATTTGCCGATACCAAAGATCGGCCCAGCGTTCGAGAAACGGAATGTCGGCGCCACGCATGGCCGGTTGCCAGAGCGCACTGTAGGCGGCGTATTGAAACGAGCGCATCATGCCGGCGACATCGCGCAGCGCGGAGCGTTTTAGTTTGCGTTCGCTCAACGCGCGGGCCGGCTCGCCTTCGAAATCCAAAATGACGAAATCTTTTCCGGTATAAAGGACCTGGCCGAGATGATAATCTCCGTGAATGCGAATCTTGGTCGCGGCCGAACTGTGATCGAGAATGCGCTGTTCCTGCGCGAGAATTTTTTGCTCGGCCACAAGAATCTCTTCTGCTTCCGCGCGAAAGGTCTCGGGAAGAGCGGGGATATTTTTTTGCAGTAAGGCAAACGCACGCCGGAGCGAAGCGCGCATGTTTTGATAAACGGAGCGCTGCGAAAGAGCGTTGAACGGCTCTGGCGCAAAGACGCGATCCTCGGGATCGGATGCGAGCGCGAGATGCAATTCGCCCGTGCGTTTGCCGAGCAGGCGCGCTTTTTGCGGATAGACGCCGCCAATTAATTCGCCGAGGAGCGCGCCCGGCGGCGCGTTTTCATTTTGCAGATCGGCTTTGCGTTCGAGCACGCGCTCGTAATAGCGGCCGACGGAATCGAGCGTGAGCGCCCAGGCGTCGCCTTCATTCGCAACGGCATTTTGCAGCAGGCACACGACCGTCGGCTCCGCTTTGGCGCGGCGATATTCGAGTGCGCCGGCAAACGCGGGCACGTGTGGGAAGCCACATCGCTCGGTCAAGAAGCGCGTGACTTCGACATCGGGGTTCACGCCGTCTTCGAGCTTGCGATAGAGTTTCAGGAAAAATTTGTTTTCGAACAGGAGCGATGAATTGCTTTGCTCGGCCGCGAGAACTTGCGATGCCGAGATTTTACCGACATCGGGAAGTGAATTTGCGGCCAGGCCGATCAGTTCGCCGGACTTGGTTTTCGTGTTTTCGCGCTGCGTGATCATGCGAAAAAGTTTTTCGCGGAACGCCGGATCCCAGATGGCGTCGTGCAGAATGGTCCCCTCCGCACCGTCGAAACGCGCGATGACGGCATGCGGCGCGGCCTGCGCGATAGCGTGGGCGGATTTTCCGGCAGCGATCTGAACGGGAAGCGCATAGGTCTCTGGCGCGCCGTCGGTATAACTGATTTCGACAAACCAGAATCGCGCGCCGGCTTCATCGGCAATCGGGATTTGCTCGGCGATCCGCAGCTCGCGAATCTTTCGCGCCTTCGCACCAAACCAACGGCAATGTTGGATAAATTCCGGCAAGACATTTCTCTCGAAAAAGGCGCGCTGACCATCGGCCAGCAGTGTCCGCAAATCCGGCAGCGCGTTCAGCGTTGGCACCACGCGCTTATGCGACGCGCGCATCGCCGCCGGCTGCGGCCTAACGACAAACCAGTAATGCGCATGCGGCCCGAGCGTGATCGGATAAAGCGATTTCTTGATCGCCGGAAAATAATTCTGGCTGAAGACTTCCATGAGGGTGCAGCCGGCGAAGCGCGAGAGATCGACCTCCGCCGCTTGCGCGAAACGCGAGAGATTTACGATGACGAAAATCGTTTCGTCGTCATGCCGTCTGAGAAAGGCGAGGACCTTTGAGTTATCCGGATGCAGGAATTCGAGTGAGCCGCGCGAGAAGGCCTTGAAATTCTTGCGCATGGCAATCACGCGCCGCATCCACCACAGCAGCGACGACAAATTCTTCTGCTGATTTTCGACGTTGATCGCCTCGTAGTGATATTCGGGATCAATCGTGATCGGCAGATAAAGCTGCTGCGGATTGGCTTTCGAAAAACCGGCATTGCGATCGGGGCTCCACTGCATCGGGGTGCGCACGCCGTTGCGATCGCCGAGGTAAAAATTATCGCCCATCCCGATTTCGTCGCCGTAGTAGAGCACCGGTGTTCCGGGCATGGAGAAGAGAAGAATATTGAGCAGCTCGATCTTGCGCCGGCTATTCGCGAGCAACGGCGCGAGGCGGCGCCGAATTCCCAGATTGATGCGCGCGAGCGGATCGTTCGCGTAGACGCGATACATGTAATCGCGCTCCTCGTCGGTCACCATTTCGAGCGTCAGCTCATCGTGATTGCGCAGGAACATGGCCCACTGGCAGTTCTCTGGAATCGCCGGCGTCTGATCGAGGATGTCGATGATCGGAAATCGATCCTCCATCTGCAGCGACATGAACATCCGCGGCATCAGCGGGAAATGGAAATTCATATGCGACGCGTCCCCTTTGCCGAAATAAGCGACGGCATCTTCCGGCCATTGATTCGCCTCGGCCAAAAGCATGCGGCCTTGGAAATGAGCATCGACGTGTGCGCGCAATTTCACCAGATAGGCGAGCGTGTCGGGTAAATTTTCGCAGCTCGTCCCGTCGCGCTCATACAAATACGGAACGGCATCGAGCCGCAAGCCATCGACGCCCATGCCTAACCAGTAATCGAGCACCTTCTCGACGAGATCGTGCACCACGGGGTTATCGAAATTCAAATCAGGCTGATGCGAATAGAAACGATGCCAGTAGTAGGCTTTGGCGATTGGGTCCCACGCCCAGTTCGACGTTTCGAAATCCTTAAAAATGATCCGCGCCTCTTTGTATTTCTCCGTCGTATCGCTCCAGACATACAGCTCGCGGTCCGCGGAACCGGCGGCTGCGCGGCGCGATTTTTGGAACCACGGATTTTGATCGGATGTGTGATTGATCACTAGTTCCGTGATCACGCGCAGCCCGCGCTCGTGCGCGGAAGCGAGGAACGCCTGGAAATCGGCCAGGGTGCCGTAATTCGGATTTACATCGTAATAATCCGCGATGTCATAGCCGTCATCGCGCAATGGCGACGGATAAAACGGCAGCAACCAGAGCGCGGTGACGCCGAGTTCCTGCAGATAATCGAGCTTCTCGATCAAGCCGCGAAAATCTCCGATGCCATTGCCATCGCTGTCGTGAAATGTCTTCACGTGCAGCTCGTAGATGATGGCGTCTTTGTACCACAGCGGATCGACCGCGAGATCGCTCGACGTTTCGGACATGCGGCTAACTGTTGGCGTAACAATCGCCGCCGCGCAATCGCGTGAGTGCCTTAACGGTTCGGCATCGCCATGGTGTGCGCCGCCACACACTGCCACTCGCCGCCGCGTTTCACCCAAGTGTCGGTAAAACGATAGGTGCGCGCGAAGGCGCGGCCCGATGGATCGGTCCCGGATTCCTTCGCCGTGCCAAAAACGACGGCGACATTGCTTCCATACACATGGACCGACATTTGCCGGGATGCAGCCGACTTGTAAGTGTTTTTGTCCCGCCGCATTTCCGCGAGCAGTGTCGCCTTGCTTCCAAGCCGACCACCGGACGAGGTACCGACAAAGTCATTCGCCACCACTTTTTCGATCACGGACGCATCGTGGGTTGCGAGCGACGCTTCCCAGTGTTCTTCCAATGCTTTTAGCTTCGAGGGCACATTACCTTCGTTTTCTTCAACGGCGGGCGCGTGTGAAGGCTGCGGAGCCTCCACGACCGTCCGCGGAACTGGCAGCTCCCTTTTCGGTGTTGGTTTCGTTTTCGGCGCAGGCGCTAAAATTTTGTCCGCTCGTCGGATCGTTGTCGATGGAAC
>JBDUCP010000117.1:0-5955 GCA_040003405.1 Verrucomicrobiota bacterium | reverse complement strand
GGCAAAACAATCCTGATGTTGATCAACGATCCAGCGATTCCCGATCCTGCCGATCCGTCACAGCTCGATCCGAAAATGTTCAAGGGCCGCGCCATGACTTACTACGGTCGCTGGACCTACAAATACGAGATCGCGGCCGAGAAAGGCGCGGCCGCCGCGGTCATCGTCCACGAAACCGAGCCCGCCGCTTACCCCTACTCCGTCGTCATGACAAGTTGGGCGAAGGAAAACTTCGAACTCGATGCGGCCGATAAAAACATGAGCGCAGTGGCGGTACGTTCGTGGGTTACGCTCGATGTCGCGAAGAAGTTATTGGAAGCGAGCGGCCAGGATTTCGAGGCGTTAAAGAAAACGGCGATCACCAGGGAATTCCGTCCCGTGACGTTGAAGGCGAAAGCGAATTTCGTTCTGAAACAAAAGGTGCGCTCGCTTAAGTCGCATAACGTCGTCGCGAAAATCGAGGGTGGCGATGCGAAGCGGAAGGATGAGTGGATTATCTACAGTGCGCACTGGGACCATCTCGGACGACACACGGAATTGACGGGCGATCAGATTTTTAACGGCGCCGTGGACAATGCCTCCGGCGTGTCGGCTGTCATTCAACTCGCCGCCGCATTTTCCAAACTCGAGTCGCCGCCCAAACGCTCGGTCTTGTTCATGGCCACGACGGCCGAGGAAGCCGGGTTGTTAGGCGCCAAATATTACGCGCAGCATCCCCTCTATCCGCTGGAGAAAACACTGGCCGATATCAACATCGACAGCATGAACGTCTGGGGAAAAGCGCGCGACGTGGAAGACACGAGTTGGGGATTTTCCACACTCGATGACATGCTGGCCGAGGCAGCAAAGGGGCAAGGTCGCACCGCGATTCCGAACAGTCGCCCCGAAAAAGGCAGCATCTACCGCGCGGATAATTTTGAATTTTCCAAAGTCGGCGTGCCGTCGCTTTACATCGGCAAGAACGAACATCTCCTGTCGCGTCCGCTGGATGGATCGCTGCGTTCCGATGAATTTGATTTGCAGGATTACCACCAGGTTACTGACGAAGTGAAAGCGGATTGGGATCTGACCGGCGCGGCGGAAGACGCGGCGTTACTTTTCGAAGTCGGCTACCAGGTTGCGAGCGGCGACAAATATCCCGAATGGAAACCCGGCTCCGAATTCAAGGCAAGACGGGATGCCATGATGAAGAAGAAGAGCGCTCGCAAATAGATGCACTCATCCGTGCCGATCATCAGTATCGCGGTTGGCGCCGCGATCTTGCTTTTCGGGCGCAAACTTTTTTGGCTCTTCGTGGCGGCGCTCGGCTTCGCCGTGGGTTTGGAAATCGCCTCGCATTTCATGCGGGAACCGCCCTCCTGGTTGGTCCTGCTCATCGCCGTCGGGATTGGTTTGCTGGGCGCGCTGCTGGCGATCCTTCTGCAAAAAATTGCCATCGGCGTCGCCGGTTTCATCGCGGGCGGACGAATCGCTCTGGCTCTGGCTGGCGCATTTTTTGTCGAGCATGCGCATTACACCGGCATTACTTTCATCATCGGCGGAATAGTGGGAGCGATCCTGCTACTCGCTTTGTTCGATTGGGCGCTGATTCTCCTTTCCTCAGTGGAAGGCGCGCATCTGATTCGCAGTGCCATAACGCTGCCGGAGACCGGCGGCCTGATTTTGTTTGCGGTCCTACTCTTGTTAGGCCTGGTCGTGCAGGGAGCGATGCTGCGCGGATCGCGCGGCGCTTGAGCGCGTCAATGCCGGAAATGGCGTACGCCGGTGAAGATCATCGCCATATTTCGTTCGTCGGCGGCGGCGATGACCTCGGCGTCGCGCACTGATCCACCCGGTTGAATGGCGCAGGTCGCGCCGGCATCGGCGGCGGCAAGAAGTCCGTCGGGGAACGGGAAAAAAGCGTCGCTCGCGACGGCGCTTCCGCCTAACGACAGGCCAGCTTCGGTTGCCTTCCACACGGCGATACGCGACGCATCCACACGTGACATCTGTCCCGCGCCAATCCCGAGGGTGCGATCGCGCGCGGCGTAAACAATGGCGTTGGACTTCACATTCTTCACCACTCGCCAACCGAAAATCATCGCAGCCATCTCGTCCTTGGTCGGCTGCCGTTTCGTCACCACTTTCGTCGCGAGGTCGACGAGCTCGCCGGAATCTTTTTCCTGCACCAGCAGACCGCCGGCGACAGAACGAATATCCTGCGCGGGTTTTTTTGTCGGCAGCGGCAGGAGCGCGCGGATCAAGCGCAGATTTTTTTTCTTCTGGAACAAGGCGCGCGCTTCGGGCTCGAAATCCGGCGCGATAATTACTTCGCTAAAAATTTCGCTGATCGCTTTGGCGAGCGATTCGTTGACCGCGCGATTGCAGATGATGACGCCGCCGAAGGGCGATTGCTTGTCGGTGGCGAATGCCTTTTCCCACGCCGCGCGCAAATCGGTATCGCTGCCCACGCCGCACGGGTTGGTGTGTTTCAGAATCGCGACGGTCGGCTCGAAGAATTCCGCGATCAGATTCGTCGCGGCGCTGATGTCGAGAATGTTGTTAAATGAAAGTTCTTTGCCGTGGAGTTTCTCAAAATGTTTGTCGAACTCGCCGTAGAGCGCGGCGGACTGGTGCGGGTTCTCGCCGTAACGCAAACGCGCGACCAGCGGCAGGACAAGCGAGAATGATGCATCGGTGGCCTGTTCCTGATTCAGAAAAGTTCCGATGGCGCGATCGTAGTCTGAGGTCTTGATGAAGGCTTTGATCGCGAGACGCTCGCGTAATTTCAACGTCGTTTCTCCCTCGTGATCGCGCAGGTTTTCGAGAACCGCATCGTAGTCGCCCGGATCGACTACGACGGTGACGGATTCGTAGTTTTTCGCGGCACTGCGAATCATGGACGGCCCGCCAATGTCAATTTGTTCGATCGCTTCGGCGAGAGTGACGCCTGGTTTTTGGATCGTTGCTTCAAACGGATAAAGATTCACCACGACGAGATCGATCGGTTGAAATCCGCATTCTTTGGCCTGCTTCTCGTGCAGCGGATTGCCCCGTTTATAAAGCAAGCCGCCGTGCACCCGAGGGTGCAGCGTCTTCACGCGGCCTTCGAGCACTTCGGGAAAATCGGTAAAGCTGGAAATATCCCGCACTGGAATTTTTTCTTTGCGCAACAACTCCGCCGTGCCGCCGGTGGAAATAATATCAACGCCTTGCTTTTCGAGAGCGCGCGCGAAAGCAGCAACGCCCTTCTTGTCCGAAACGGAAATGAGGGCGCGGGCGATTTTCATCGTCGCCGCGCGTTAGCGCGGGGCGATGACGTTCTTCGCCATCGGATAAAGAACAGGGCAGCAGCCGATCGTTTCGCAAAATGCTTTACTGAAATGACTCAGGCTGGAGTAGCCGACTTCAGTCGCCGCCTCAGTGACGTTGTGGCGGCCCATGCGCAGCAGTTCAGCGGCGCGTTCCATGCGGAGCTTGCGCAAAAACTGAGGAATCGTCAGGCCACTTTCGCGCGAGAAAATGCGGCTCAAATAAAACGGGCTGCATCCAACCTCGCGACCTAACGATTCGAGAGTTGGCGGCTGCGCGAGGTCGCGCGCGAGCAATTCCTTCGTCCGCGCCACGCGATCACGCGCCACGCGCTTCTGCCGCATGCAAAATAATTCCGGATCCTTCGGCGCGAAAAGAAAATGCGCCATCAGCTCCAGCGCCTTGCTTTGATACCAGAGAATCTGGGCCGGCTTTGAGACCGGTGGGTGCAGCAGGGTCGAAACGACGTTCTGCTGCTCGACCGACATCGGGCGCGCCGCCGAAACAATTACGCGATTTTTCTCAGGAAAAATCGCGGCGCGCAATTGCGGATCGAGATCGCCTTCGAACTCGGCGAGTTGATGCTGCAAATGCTGGCGGGAAAATTCCAAGGTCACAAATTGATGATGATCTCGCGCCTGGCGCGATGCCGGCAGCGGCTCGTCCGCGATGCCGTAATAACCGGCGCTGCGAGCAAAATAATCGGCGCGTGCCGGCGCGCCGACCGCGCCGCGACCTTCGACATTCAAACAAAACTCAACGCTGTGCGGATGAAAACTGCGGCCCCAGTCGAGCGAGCGGTTGGCCCGAAAATCATGCCATTCGATGCTGACGCCGAGTTGCTCGAAGTCGCCGTAGAGCTGACGCCAGCCTTGGGGAAACTCCCGCCACACGCCGCGTTCAACAGCGTTTTCATCGATCGCAACCATGGCGCAAAACTTACGAGGTGAGCCGCCGGGAATGCAAGCCGCGTTTGCGCTCGGTTATCGGCGATTGAAAAAATCCTCAAACGAACGGCGCACGCGTGTGAAAATGCGCCGCGCTTCATCGCGCGTGCGGCGGAACATGCGCTTGATGTCCTTCTTCACGAGATTCTCATCTTCGTCCTCCCCGGTTACGACATCGGTATTCTCCGTGCTCTCTACTTGCGCGGGTCCATCTTCCACCTGCTCGATGTTGCGGCCTCGATACATGCCTTCGACGCGCGCCACGCGTCCGTCATTCGCGCGAATGTGAATTGAGCCGAGAGGACGCTGCGATTGATCGGTGAGTGTGACGACCCACGACGGGCTGCCGCGCTCGTCAGGGCGCAGGCTGTAACTAACGCGGGTGAAGACGATGTGGGATGTCTCCGCAGTGTGACTCGCGACCGCATACGCGCCGGTGGAATCAAGATTAAGCTGCGCTGTTTTGATGGCTGCGCCCCCGGCTGGATCGGTCACAGACCGATTCGGTGTCCGCTGCGAAACTATCTGCTCTCCCTCGACCACGAATTCCCGCAGACCGCCCTCGCCGTGCGCATCGGCCAACAGTATTTTCCAAGACTGCGGCTGCGGATCACCGTCCAATCCCGAAACGGAAATAACGTGGCTCATCGAGGCGCGGCCGAGTTGGGTACCGACCACGCGCAACGCTTCGTAAGCGCTCAGGCTTTCCTTGGCTAGGGCAGGCGTTACGAAAAGCAGCGGCGCGAGAAATAATTTCCACATGGGAAAAGAGAGCTACGCTTCCGCGCGCTGTCCATCGAGTTTTCGATTCCGCCCCTTAATACTCTGCATCATATTCCACCTGCACCGAGCGCGATGAAAAAAAAGAAGGTCGAATTCTCCAGCCATACCGGAAATCTCGCGTTGATGCGACAGTTCGTGCGCCGCTTTCTCGACGGCTATCCTTTCTCCGAGAAAGAACGGACGCTCATGGTCCTGGGAGTGGACGAAGCCTGCACTAACATTATTCGGCACGCCTATCATTTGCGCGACGACCAATTGATCTCGCTCTCGTTGGAAGGGATGCAGCATGCGGTGCGATTGCGCTTGCGCGACTACGGCCGGCAGACCCCGCCCGCGGCGATGCAAGGACGCGCGCACGATCTGATCAAACCGGGCGGCCTCGGCATGCATTTGATTCGTCACGCTTTCGATAAGGTTGATTACGTCTTGAAAGCACGCGGCACTGAACTGGTGCTGACGAAGAAGTTGGAATAACGAGTCATTAAATGAAACCGCCCGAAACAGACCCCGTGTTCGAAGTTTCACTGCGGCCGCCGATGTTCAGCGAGTTCACCGGCCAGGTGAAAGTGTGTGAACGACTCGAGCTGCTGGTGGAAGCGGCCAAAAAACGCGGCGACGTGCTCGAACATATTTTGTTGAGTGGCCCGCCCGGATTAGGGAAAACGACGCTGGCCAACATTATCGCCAACGCCATGGGGGTGAGTGTGAAAAACACGAGTGGACCGGTGATCGAAAAAGCCGGCGAGCTTGCGGGATTGCTCACCAGTCTCGAAAAGGGCGATGTGCTTTTCATCGACGAAATCCATCGGCTCCAACCGACGATCGAGGAATATCTTTACCCGGCGATGGAAGATTACCGGCTCGACATCATCATCGATCAAGGACCGCAGGCGCGCAGCCTGCGCTTGCAGTTACCGAAGTTCACCCTCATCGG
>JBDUCP010000116.1:0-5964 GCA_040003405.1 Verrucomicrobiota bacterium | reverse complement strand
GTGTTAATCTGTGGCTGATGAAATTATTGGAGGTCGCCGCGCCCGATTTCGATCTGTCGCGGACGCTCGATTCCGGCCAGGTTTTTCATTGGGAAAAATGCGACGCGGGATTTGTCGGGTCGATCGGTGATGAACCGGCGTATGTCGAACAACGCGGTCCGAAATTATTTTTTGCGGGCGCGAGTGGTCGCCTCCTCGCGCACTACTTCGCGCTCGATCATCCGCTGGCAAAAATTTGCGGCTCGTTTCCAAACGATCCCGCGATGAGCGCGGCGCGCGACTTTTGTTCAGGCCTGCGCATCATGCGGCAGCCGCATTGGGAATGTCTCGCCTCGTTCATTACTTCCTCGATGAAGCAGGTCGCGCACATTCGCCAGATGTCGCTGAAGTTGCGCACCCGCTACGGGACGCGCCGAAAAATATTCGAGCGCGACGTTTACACTTTCCCGAACGCAAGTCGCATCGCCGAATTGAGGGAAAACGATCTGCGCGCATGCGCGCTGGGCTATCGCGCGAAAAATCTACTCGCCACCGCCCGGCTCGTGCGGTCAGGCGACGCCGACCTGGAACAATGGCGCGAGTGGCCAGACGAAACGCTGCGGGCAAGTCTCTGTGCGTTGCCGGGAGTGGGTGCGAAGGTTGCTAATTGTGTGATGCTTTTTGCCTACGAGCGGTTGCGCGCATTTCCGATCGATGTCTGGATCGAGCGCGCGCTGCGACAAAGTTATTTTCCGGGGAAACGAAAGGTGACCCCCGCACAACTGCGCACTTTTTCGGCTCGTTATTTCGGCGAACACGGCGGCTACGCGCAGCAATATCTTTTTCACCACGCGCGCAAGGGCGGGGCGGCCAAACGGGGCGTGGCAAGTTGTTAGGCCAGGCGAGTTACGATATTATTTGGTGGAGATGGAACGAATGACACAGCGCCGGAAAATTGGCTGGGCGATTTTGGCTTCGCTGCTTCTTCATCTCATCGTGGCGTTCTCGCTCGCGGCTTTTGGAGGAGCCTTTGCCGACACGCCGCCGGAGGAAGATAAACCGGTGGAGCTCACGATCGTCGATCTCTCCGCCACGCCGCCCCCGATCGCGCCCACCAATCCTCCGTTTATGCAAACGGAGCCATCGAAAGAGTCGGCGGAAAAACCGAAAGAGCAGACTTTCGAATCGAACGCGAACTCCATCGCCGCGAGTAATCAACCGGCGACCGGCGACGCTCCGGTGCCGTCGCAGGAGGGGAAAGAACGGCCTTATGTAAATTTGGAGACGCACGATTTCTCTCTGCCCAGTGAAGGCTCGAAACCGCAACCGGAATCAAGCTCAACCGTGGCACCACGACCGCCACCGAGTGCAACTCCTGTCTCCGTCGCCACGCCGGAGCCGGAGCAATTTGCGATGTTAACGGCAACGCCACCGCCGCCAATCAAACCCGAGGAAGCGGAGCCGTCACCAACTCCGGAAAAAGCCGATGTGCCTGCGCCTCCGGCCGCGCGACCAAAACCGAAATTGCCCGCCTCCGATTATCAGGCGCAGAAAGAACAGACACGGATCACGGGGCGCATCACCAATCGCGGACCTTCGTCGGTCAATGCGGTTGGCACTCCGTTAGGCCGCTACCAGAAAGCCGTCTCCGATGCGATCGGCTCGCGCTGGTACCATTATATGAGTTCAAAGATGGACCTCGTCAGCATCGGGACGGCGCACGTGGAAGCGGAGGTCGATGCCGAGGGGCACGTGCAGAAGTTGCGCATCCTTTCGAATAATGGGAACGAAGCCTTCGCCAACATCTGCTTGCAATCGTTTCAGGAGGCGCATCTTCCTCCGATTCCACCTGATCTGGCTGCGACCTTACCCGAAGGCCGGATGCCGGTGGATATTTACTTCACCACCTTCGCCAATTGAATCGCTGAATCCTCGCCTTCCGCATGACCGAATTATTTCAGACCGTCGTCAGTTTTTTTACCCGCGGCGGTCTGTTCATGTGGCCATTGCTCGTCTGCTCAATCGTGACGGTAGCGACGATTATTTTAAGCGGGTTGGCTTTGCGCCAGACGAAGGTCCTGCCTCTGGTGGTGGAAGGCGAAATCGAACGGCTTGTTCCGGGCGCAAGCGCGGAACGGTTGACCCGCATCGTGAACCAGGATGCCTCTTCGCTCTCGCGCATTACACGTGTGGCGTTGCAACATTTGCGCTGGCCGCGAGCGGAAAACATTGAGTTCGTGCAGACCCGCGCGCGTCAGGAATTGGTGCGGCTGGAGCGCGGTCTGATCGTGCTCGAAATAGTGACCGGCATCGCGCCGCTGATTGGTTTGATCGGCACCGTTTCGGGACTGGTCCACGTTTTCGCCGGCCTCGGCTTGAGCGGCGGCGCATCGGATACGAAGGCCGTCGCACTGGGGATTTCGATGGCGCTCAACTGCACCATCTTCGGTCTCTCCATTGCCGTGCCGAGTCTGATTGCGTTCAGCTACTTCTCAAAAAGAGTGGAAGTGATGTCAGTCGAAATGGAAGCACTTGTCACCGATTTGGTGGCCAAAATTTACTACGGCCGCGGCCCGCGCGATGAGGCGGCGCCGCGTTCCACGGTCCCCGCGCCCGCGCCGGTGGCGTAATGCATTCGATTGTTGTCAGAACATGAAAATCGCGGTGCGCAAACGGAGGGCGCCTTCCATCATCATCGTCTCACTGGTCGATATTCTGACCATTCTGCTCATCTTCTTCGTCGTTTCGACCACGTTCAAAAAAGATCAGCCGGAAGTGCAGATCAATCTACCGGATTCGAAGACGGCCACGAGCACTTCCTCGGAACTGGAACACGCCATTGTGAGCGTGAATGAAGGCGACGAAGTCCGGCTGGATGGTCGCGTCATCGCAATCGCCGAGCTCGAATCGTCTGTCCGTAATCTGCCGACGACGCGCCGGTCCTCGCTTGCCTTGCAAGCAGACAAGAAGGCTTCTTTTGGCACCATCATTCAAGTGATGGACGCCTTGAAACTGGCCGGCGTGAAAAACCTGCCGGCCTTCACTCACGGCGAAAAATGAGATTGCCAATCCGCAAATATGGCGACCCGATCCTGCGCGCCAAAGGTAAACGCATCGAACAGGTGGACGAAAAAATCCGCGCGCTTGCGACGGAGATGTTATTGACGATGCATGCCGCGAATGGCGTCGGTCTCGCCGCACAACAGGTGGGCGAAGCGCTGCAATTAACCGTGATAGACATCTCGCAGGTAGAGGATCGTCCGAGCACGATGAAACTCGATGGCAAGGAGGTGGATCCGAGAAGCGCGATGCCTTTGGTCTTGCTCAACCCGGAACTACGTCTGCACACGGAGACGGCGCCGGGCAGCGAAGGTTGCCTCAGCTTTCCTGAGATCACGGCGGAAATCGATCGCGCCATCGCGGTGACTTTGCAGGCAGAAACGCTTGAGGGAGGAACGGTGGAGATCGAAGCGACCGGATTGCTCGCGCGCGCGTTGCAACACGAGGTCGATCATCTCAACGGCGTCTTGTTTATCGACCGAATGAGTTCCGTGGCCAAGGCGGCGCTGGCCAGCCGATTGAAGCGCATGCAGAAGGAGACACAGCGCGAAGCGAAAACGTCGGCACGTTAAATTGCTTTGTAGGTGACGGTGATGCTACGGAAAAGATTCTGATCGCGCTGGGCGGAAAAATAAAAGAGTTCCAGCATCGTTCCGCCGACGAGCCATTGATAGCCGACAAGCGTCTGGATCACATCCGAATCGGTATCGCGGCTGCGCGAGATCAATTTACCGGTGCCGAACTTTGCATCGAAATAGCGGCGGATTTCTCCCATCCGATCGTTATACCGCTCGATCCCCCAATCCGGATATTCGTACTGCAATTCCACCTGCATGAGGAAACCGTCCTTGAAACTGAACAGCGTGCGCTTGAGCCCCGGCTGCACCAGGCCTTCGATCGTCCAAACCTCACGCTTTTCTTTTTGTTCGCGCGTGACGATTTTTGCTTTCGCGACCAACAAAATGCGCTCGACGTTCGCCTTCGCATCGTTCCAATGAAAACCGAAGGGCGGCGGAATGTCATCGGCCGCGCGCGCGGTCGCGATGAAAGCAATGAGCGCGACGAAACAGACTACAAGGGAACGCGCGAGATTAATTTTCGGCAAAAAATGAGAACGCATGAAGGCGCGATGAATGAAAAAAAACGCAGCGGGAAGCAAACGTTGCGCGAGCGCGGCAGTGGGGTCAACCTTGACCGTTCGTCATCTGCGAGGGGCGGTGCCTGCCCCGCCGATGCAAATTTTCAGTCAAGAAATTTTTGTGGCGAAAATGAAAATAAAGTTCTGCTTTTTTCTTGTCGGTTCTTTTCGCCATTTCTACTCTCAAGCCGCTGGCAGGGAGCAACGAGTGCTGGTGTGAATAACATGTGAACAGTTTTAAAGAATTACGAGGTGCCAGAACTATGAATACGCCAGTCCCACCAGAGATGCCCCGGGGAAGAAAATTATTTTCACCGTCGTCACGGGCGCGCCAAATCGCGTCCGCGCATCTTTTTCCCTCGTATTTCGGGTCGTGGTCGCAATTTTTTCCCAGCGAGGCGCTGGGGACCACGAGCAAAGAGTCCTCAGCAAGATCGAATTTTACCTCGGCATTTCTCGCCTCGCCTCTCGCGACGCGGGTTGTTTAACGCTGTTAACAAGTCGGCATGAACGAGAAGTGCGCTCAATTATGGCAGAAGTTGTCGGCCGCCCTTAAGCCCAGGGTCAGCCCCGATACTTTCAAGCGATGGTTCGCCGCCATTCAACTCGCTAGCGCGACCGATGAAGCGCTGACTTTCCGCGTCCCGAACAAGATCTATCAGTTCTGGATTGAGAGTAATCACATGGCCGCTTTGCAGGCCGCCATCACCACCACTTTCGGAGAACCGCGCGCGGTAAAATTTTTGGTCGCAGCGGATGCCGGATCGAAAGAGGCCGATGTGCCCGCGATCTCGGAGGAAGAGTTTGCACGCGAAAATAATCGCGACACGAAACAGCAGCGCAGCGCGGTGGGATTGAACCCGCGCAACACTTTCGAATCCTTCGTCGTCGGCCAGAACAACGAGATCGCGCACGCCGCCTGTCTCGCGGTTGCGCAATCCCCCGCGCGCACCTACAACCCGCTTTTCATTTACGGCGGCGTCGGTCTCGGCAAGACGCATCTGATGCAGGCGATTGGGCAATACGTCGGGATGAAAAAGAAAGCCTCGAAGGTCATGTACCTCTCGAGCGAACTGTTCATTAACGAATTCATCGACGCGATTCAGCACAATAATCTGGTTAAATTCCGGAAGCGTTATCGGCAGGCCGATTTGCTTTTGATCGACGACATCCAATTTCTCGGCGGCAAAGAACGCTCGCAGGAAGAATTTTTTCACACCTTCAACACCCTCTTCGACGGTCATAAACAAATCGTCCTCTCCAGCGACCGGCCACCATCGGAAATTGCCAATCTCGAAGATCGTCTCGTCTCACGTTTTGAATGGGGACTCACGGCCGAACTGCAACCGCCCGATGCCGAAACGCGCATGGCCATTCTCCGCAAAAAAGCGCGCACGCTGCACATCAAGCTGCGCGATGAAGTCTTTGAATTTCTGGCAACGCGCATTCGCACCAATGTCCGCCGACTCGAAGGCGCGCTCATGCGCGTCGCATCGTTTGCATCACTCAGTGGCAAGGAACTAACGAACGATGTGGTCGAGCATTTGCTCAAAGATATTCTGCAGGAAGAAGCGCGGCACGCCGTCACGATTGACCAAATTCAGCGGCGCGTGGCGGAACATTTCGATGTGCGTCTCGCCGATATGACGAGCAAACGCCGGCCAGCCAACATCGCGTTTCCGCGGCAGATCGCCATGTATCTCGCGCGCGAATTAACCAAAGCTTCGCTCAATGAAATCGGCGAAGCCTTCGGCGGACGCGATCACGGAACCGTTTTGCACGCGTGC
>JBDUCP010000115.1:0-5967 GCA_040003405.1 Verrucomicrobiota bacterium | reverse complement strand
CGGATACCGGCACCTGGATGCAGGTGATGGCGCAAGGCTGGGTGATGAGCTCGCTGACGAATCATGCGCTGATGCTCGGCATGATTAATTTTGCCGCGGGCATCCCGACACTGGCGTTGACCATGATCGGCGGCTCGGCGGCGGATCGTCACGACAAGCGCCTGATCCTGATCGCGACGCAGGTGGTGCAGATCGCGACGGCGGTGACGCTGGGGCTTCTGGTGTTGACGGGCCGGATTCAGATCTGGCACGTGGTGTTGATCGCAACAGTGCTCGGCACCTGCATTGCGTTTGAAATGCCGGCGATCAATGCGCTGGTGCCCGAGCTGGTGCAGAAGGAAGAAATCGCGACGGCGATCGCGCTGGATCGTTCTGTCTTTCATGGTTCGCGTTTGGTCGGGCCGTTCCTGGCGGGATTATTTGTGGCGTGGTGGGGCGCGGCGGCTGCTTTTTTCTGCAACGCGGGTTCGTTCATCGCGCTGATCATCGCACTCCTCTCACTGCCGCCGCGCACCAAAGGAACCGCGGAGGAAGAAGAGCAGCGCCGCAGCGGATTCAAGGAAGGGCTGCGCTTCGTTCGTTCCGACCGCACCATTCTTTCCATGATCGCGTTGATCGCGCTGACGACGATTTTCGTTTTCCCCGTGATCTCGGTGATGCTGCCGCTCTACGTGCGCAATGTGTTGCATCTCGGGCCGGACCGAATGGGAATGCTGATGGGCATCTCGGCGATCGGATCATTATCGGGATCGATCGGGCTGCTCAGTGTGGCGCGAGAGCTTCGCTTCAAATTCATGACCGCCGCCGCGGTGTGTGTGGCCGTGGCGCTTTTTTTCCTGTCGCGGTCGCATAATTTTCTGCTGACGGCATGCTGCATGGGGATGCTGGCGATTGGTCTTTCGCTTAACTTCGGTCTGGCCGGCACGATCGTGCAGGAACGTTCGCCCGGTCCCTTGCGCGGCAGGGTGTCGGCTATTTTCGGCCTGAGCTTTTTCGGGTTGATGCCAATCGCGGGCTTGTTGATCACGGGTCTTTCGGACTGGATCGGAATGCGAACGGCGCTGGCCGTGGCCGCGGTGCTGTTCGGGATCGGGGCCGTGCTGGTATTGACCGCGGCGGGGCGTCACGTCTGCGATCAACCCGTATCGCCCGTGGCCGAACCAGAGATCGCGTCGGTGGCCTAACGGATGATCTCCTTTTCCACTTGCTGGAATTCTGGACGCCACACCGCCGGCGACGAGATGCTGCGCGAGATCAAGGACCTCGGTTTCGATTGCGTCGAACTCGGACACGGCATCCGCATTTCGCTTATGCCCGGCATTCAAAAAATGTACGAAGCCGGCGAAGTACAATTCAGCAGCCTGCACAATTTCTGTCCTTTGCCGGTGGAGGTGATGCAGGCATCGCCGGACTGCTATAAATTTTCCGCGCTCTACGCGCGGGAAAGCGAGCGCGCGATCAAGCAAACACTACAGACGATCGATTTTGCCGAACGCCTTGGTGCGCCTTTCGTGGTGCTGCATTGCGGCCGGGTGCCGATGAATCCGATTACCGATGAATTGATCGACCTGGCCAAGGCCGGCCAGATTTATTCGCGAAAATATGTGCGGATGAAATTGAAGGCGGTGCAGAAGCGCGAGGCCGCCGCGCCGCCGCATCTGGTGCGGGTGAAAGACGCACTCGCCCGCATCGCCGAATACGCCGCAAAAAAAAATGTGCGGCTCGGCGTGGAAGGCCGCCGCGGTTATGAGGAAATTCCGAGCGAGCGCGAGCTGGTGGCGTTGCTCGATGAATTGAATTCGCCGCAGCTCGGTTACTGGCACGATATGGGACACATCCAAATCAAAGAGAACCTCGGGTTTCTCGATCACGAAGAATGGCTGCGCACGATCGGGGCGCGCGCGCTGGGATGTCACTTGCAGGATTGCATCTGGCCGGCGCAGGACCATCAGCCGCCGTTCGCCGGTGGGGTCGCGCTGGAGAAACTTGTTCCTCTGTTGCCGCCGAACTGCTTATTTGTCTGGGAAATTAGCCCGCGCAAAAGCGCGGAGGAAATTCAGCGCTCAGTCGTGATCTGGAAAGAGCGCTTCGGCGACCGATGAAAAAAATTCTCCTTACCCTCCTCCAACTCGCAGTCACGATCGCCGTCCTTTACTGGGTCTTCCACGACCCGGCGAAACGCGCGCAGATGGCGATCGCGCTCCGACTGGCCGATTACCGCTGGTTCGCCGCGGCGGTGCTGGCCTATTTCGGCGTGGAAATTTCCGCTGCCATTCGCTGGCGCATTCTGCTGAAAGTGCAGGGCATCGAACTTTCTTTTCCGCGCATCATCGGACTCTTTTTTATCGGGATGTTTTATAACCAATTTCTACCCGGCGGAACAGGTGGCGACATCATCAAGACGTATCTTCTGCTGAAGGAGACGCCGACGAAAAAAGCTGGCGCGCTGCTTGCCGTTTTGTTCGATCGGTTGATTGGGTTGGTCGCGCTGATCGTCATCACCGGCATGTTGATCGCGCTCCGTTATCAATGGCTGGTGCAAACGAAAGAATCGAAGCAACTCGTCTGGGTGCTGCTGGCTGTGCTTGGAAGTTCCATTCTTGCGCTCGCGACCAGTTTCATCATCACCGGATTTCATTTACTGCACAAACTTCCGCGCCATTTTCCGCTGCGCGAGAAATTGATCGAGCTCTCCGCTGCCTATCATCTCTATGCGCATCATTGGCGCGCGACGGGGGCGGCGTTTCTTGCGTCGCTGGTGGCGCATCTGGGAACGTTCACCACCTTTCTTTTCGTGGCCTACGCGTTTCAGGTCGTCGTCCCCGTGCTCGATTTTTTCGCGGTCATGCCGATCGAGCGCACCATCTCCTCGCTTCCCATCAGTTTCGCCGGTGTCGGCCTGCGCGAGAAAATTCTCCAAGTCATGCTCGGTGGCTTGTGCGGCGTGCAGGAAGGAAAAGCGGTGCTTATCGGGTCGCTGAGTTTTGTGGTGATGCTGTTGTGCAGTCTGCCGGGCGGGATCGTTTATTTCTTCTACCAACCGAGCGGGCAAGTCGGGCATGTGAAGTTGCGCGACATGCAACGCGAGGTCGCTTCGCTCGAGCATGAAATCACCGAGCAGGAATAAACGCGCTCGTCGCCCGTTTGTAGCGGTGACGTTTGCCATGACGGTGGACGGAAAAATCACGACGCGGAATTTTTCGCCCGTCGATTTCACCTCGCGCGAAGATAAGCGACACTTGCTGCGACAGCGGGCGGTGGGCGACGCCGTCTTAATCGGTCACAGCACTCTCACGCACGACAATGTGCGGCTCGGACTACCCGATCCAAAAATGCGCGAGGCGCGCGTTGCGCGGGGTCAGACGCCGTATCCAATGCGCGTCATCGTTTCGAACGAAGGCCGCATCGATTCGACGCTGAAAATCTTTCAGTCCGACATTTCGCCGATTCTGATTTTTTCCACCGTGCGAATGCCGCGGCGATATCAAAAATTGTTACGGGCCAAAGCCACGCTTCATCTCAGCGACGCGCCGAGGGTCGATCTCACGTGGATGTTGCAACAGTTGCGCAGCGAATACAAAATCACCTCGGTCGCATGCGAAGGCGGCGCGACGCTTTTCCGTTCCCTCCTCGAAGCCGACCTGGTCGATCAACTCAATCTCACCATTGCGCCATATCTCTTTGGCGGCGGAGGCGCACCGACGCTGACTGGCCTGAGTAAAGATTTTCTCCCGCGCAGCCTTCACTGCTCCCTCACGGAAATGCGTTCGATCGAGGACGAATGTTTCCTGACCTATCGCATCAAGCACCGCCGCTGATCTGTTCATTAGTAACGCCATTGTTACTTTTCGCCTCGTTGCTTGGGAATTCCGCGCAGGTTACGCTCATTCGGCAAGCGCCAACGCAATGCATAAGGCAAACTCGATCACGATCAACGCGCCGAGGCAGAAGATTTTCGAAATCGCCGCCAACCTGGAGCTTTGGCCGAAAATTCTGCCGCATTATCGCTACATTCGCTACCTTGAACGGGGAGGGGATCGCAACATTGTCGTCATGGCTGCGGTGCGTTCGGGTATTCCGATTGCGTGGACATCGGAGGAAATCATCGACCGGGAGAAAATGGAGATTCGCTTTCATCACTTGAAAGCCTGGACGAAGGGGATGCATGTCGTCTGGTCGTTTCGGGAAACGCCTGCCGGGGTGCTGGTCGAGATCGTGCATGATCTACAATTTCGAATTCCGGTACTGGCGCCGCTCGCTGAACCGATCATCGGAAACTTTGTCATTCATCACATCGCTAGCGAGACATTGCGCTGCATGAAAACACACTTGGAATCAACCACGAAGTGAAACGTCGCGCTGTCATTACCGGCATTGGGCCGATCACGTGCATTGGCATCGGGCGCGAAAATTTTTGGGAAGGATTGCGCGCAGAGAAAAGCGGTATCCGGCAGATCGCCAGTTTCGACACCTCGAGTTTCAACGCACATTGCGGCGGCGAAATTCCAGAATGGATTCCTGAAAATTATTTTCCGCCGCACCGACTGAAGCGCCTCGATCGCTACGCACAGTTTGCCGTCGCGTCCGCAAAGATGGCGCTCGATGACGCAGGGCTGCCCTATTCCCAGCAGACGCCGCAGCATCGCGTCGGTGTCAGCTTCGGCACCGCGCTCGGCGGTGTTGCCAACGCCGAACATCAGCACGCGCATTTTTTGAAAAAGGGAACTCGCGGCGTGAATCAAACGCTCGCCCTGCAAGTTTTTGGCGGCTCGGCGCACTCGAATATCGCGATCGAATTTGGCTTTCGCGGCGTCGGCACGACCAACTCGAATAGCTGCGCCAGCGGGACAGTCGCAGTCGGCGAAGCGCTGCGTTACATCCGCGATGACTTTGCCGACGTCATCATAGCCGGCGGCGCCGAAGCGCCGCTGAGCCCGCTCACTTTCGGCGCCTTCGCCATGATCCGCTCGATGAGCCAGTGGACTGGCGATCCCGCGCGCGCGTGCCGGCCTTTTGACCTAACGAGAGATGGTTTCGTCATCGGCGAGGGGGCCGCTTCGCTCGTAATCGAGGAACTCGAGCATGCGCGAAACCGCGGCGCGCACATCCTGGCCGAGGTGCTTGGTTACAGTTTGAACAACGACGCATTTCACATGACCTCGCCGTTGCCGACGGGGGAATCGTCCATCCACGCCATGCGTCATGCGCTGGCCGATGCAGGACTCGCGCCGGAGCAGATTGATTACATCAACGCGCATGCCAGCTCCACGCAACTCAACGACAGCACGGAGATAATGGCGATCAAACAAGTGTTCGGCGAGCGAGCGCAATCTCTGCCAGTGAGCGGCACCAAGGCTTACACCGCGCACCCGCTCGGCGCGACGGGTGCCATGGAAGCAGCGATCTGCGCGTTGGCGATCGATCGCAAATGGATTCCGCCGACATTGCATCGGGATAATCCCGACCCGGCGTGCGATCTTGATGTCGTCCCGCATCACGGTCGCGACGTGGATCTAAAATACGCGCTGAGCAATTCGTTTGGTTTCGGTGGAATCAATTCCTGTGTGATCCTGGGAAAAATATCCGGATAGCGCACGCGCGTCTGGCGTGCTGGCGTGCGCTACCCAGACAACAAATCCGGCCGCTTCTCGCGCGTTCGTTGCAGTGCCTGCTCTTTTCGCCACGCTGCAATCGCCGCGTGATTGCCTGACAATAAAATTTCGGGCACTTTCCAACCGCGGAATTCCGCGGGGCGCGTGTAGTGCGGACCTTCGAGCAATCCACCGCTGAAACTGTCGTCCTCCGCCGACTGCTCGTGGCCGAGCGCGCCGGGCAGGAGACGCGCGATGGCGTCGGCAAAAACAACTGCTGCAATTGCGCCGTTCGTCAGCACGTAATCGCCAATGGAAATTTCCGCGTCGGCGAGATGTTCGCTCACTCGATGATCGATTCCCTCGTAATGGCCGC
>JBDUCP010000114.1:0-5998 GCA_040003405.1 Verrucomicrobiota bacterium | reverse complement strand
TCGGCAAAGGTGCGCATCTGCGCGAGCGCCATGTTCAGTTGCGAATACTCGTCGGTGATTTTGCTGAGATTCTGCGCGGTGGTCTGGAGTTCTTTCAACGTCCCAGTGGCTTCAAGCGCGACCGGCTTCACGATATCGAGCATCTTCGAGATCGATTCGCCGAAATCCGGCACGCGTTCGCCCGCGAACGTCTCGCCATCGTTGGCGCGGCCGGAGCTCTCGTTGCCCTGGGTAAAATCGATCGCCGTCTCGCCGAGGAGCCCGAGCGTGATGAGACGGGCCTTGGCGTCTTTGTAGACTCCGGCCACCTTCTCTACGCGAACATCGATCCGCGCTTCGTATTTCGGTTTGGTCTCGATCGGCGGCGGCGTCGCATTTGGCTTCGGCGTGGGCGTCGGGGTCGCGTTCGGATCGGGCGTGCGGAGCGCTTCCGCGGCAGCCTCGGCGCGCATCGCGTCTTCGCGCGAGACCGGTGAATACAGTTTGTCGACCTGGCCAATTTTTCGTCCCGCGAGCAGGACAGGCGCGCCCAGCTTGATCCCGGCGGCATTATCCAGATAAATCCGGTAAGTCACGAGCGGCTTAAAGAGACCGGGCGCGCCGAGCAGGATCAGGATGCCGGTGAGAACGGCCACGGTCACCAGCACCAACAGGCCGGTCAGAATTTCATTTCGCTTCAATTGCATCTTTGCTTCCTTCCAGGATCGGCCCCTCGGTGCTGCCGCTCAAGAACTGCGCCACCACTGGATTCTCCGATTGTTTGAACTGCTCCGGCTCACCCGCTTCGATTATTTTTCCCTGATACAGCATCGCCATTTTCGTGCCGACCCGGAATGCGCTGTCCATCTCGTGCGTGACAATAACCGAAGTCACGTTCGATTTCTCGGTCAGACTTATGATCAATTCGTCGATGACCGAGCTGATGACCGGGTCGAGCCCGGCGGAGGGTTCGTCAAAAAGAATGAGCTCCGGATCCATCACGAGAGCGCGTGCGAGGCTGATGCGTTTCTTCATGCCGCCGCTTAGCTCGGAAGGCATGGCGTTCTTCGAGTCGACCATGCCGACGAGCTCCAGCTTCTGGTCGACGATCTCATCGATCTCGACCCGGCTTTTGTCGGTCAACTCCTCCATGGGCAGGGCGACATTGTCGCGGACGTTACGGGAACTGAGAAGGGCGGAATATTGGTAGACCATCCCGATATTGGAGCGCATCTGCTGGAGTTTCCGGCGCCGCAGCCGCGAAATCTCGAACTGCTTGAAGAAGACGGACCCTTTTGTCGGCGCAAGGATTCCGAGAATCAAACGCAGGATGGTGCTCTTGCCGCTGCCGCTCTGGCCCATGATGACAAGGCGATCCAGCGGCTCGACTTCGAGCGAAACGCCCTGGAGAACTTTTTTTTCCTCGAACTCGAGATGGATGTCGCGGAGCTCGACGACCGGAGGTTTAAGCGCGTCTTCCATCACGTAGGCGAGAACACGGTGTAAATGACGTTAAAGAGCGTATCGAAGCCGATCACCACGGTGATGGCGGTGACGACGCTGGAAGTAGTGGAAGTGCCCACGCCAGCCGCGCCGCCTTTAACGCCGAGCCCCCGATGACATGCGATCGCGCCGATGAGCAGCCCGAAGAGCAAACTCTTTATTACCCCGGTCACGATGTCCTTAATGAGAAGGCTGTGAAGCACAAGATCGGTGAAGTAAACCCACGCGATATTGAAGTAAGCCTTCGAAATGAGCAGCGTCGCGAAAATCGCCGCCATGCCAGAGATGACCACGAGACACGGCATCAGGGCAAATAGAGCGAGCACTCTGGGCGCGACCAAAAACCGAAGAGGACTGATCCCCATGGCTTCGATGGCTTCGACTTCTTCCGACACTTTCATGGTGCCCAGCTCGGCCGTGAACGCCGCCCCGATCCGCGCGGCCAGCATGATGCCGGTGAGGAGCGGCCCCAGTTCTCGCGTGAACGCGATGGCCACGAGGCCCGGGACCAGACGTTCCATGCCGAAGCGTTCCAATTGATATCCAGTCAGGAGCGCCATGGTCAGTCCGAGAAAAAACGAGACCATGGCGACGAGCGGCACCGAGCCCACGCCGGCGCGCGCGGTATGCCGGAAGAAACTTGCGGCGCGAAACGGAGCGCGGCCCCGCCGCACATTCTCCATCGTCTCGGTGAAGGTATTGACGATGAACCAGAATATGCTCCCGACTTCGCGCAGGAGGTTGCGCCCTTTCTGCCCAATCCCCTGCACGACCACAACCGGGTTTGTCTCGATGTTGTCGCTCGACTCGCTGTTCGTGCGATTTGCTTCGGCCATGTTCGTCGGGAAGGTGCCTCAGTTCCCCGCCGGTTAAAGGAGAAATTCCCTTCGCACCCTGTCATGACATCAGCCCACTCTTCTTTTTTGATTGGCCTTCTCGCTTCGCTTGCGCTAGCGATTTCCGCGCGAGCAGAAGAAAAGCAGATGCCAAAAAAATTCGGACTCGTGATTCATGGCGGCGCTGGCACGATCGAGCGCAGCAAGATGACGCCGGAAAATGAACGCGATCATCGCGCGGGTCTGCAGCGCGCGCTCGATGCCGGTTATGGCATCTTGAAAGATGGCGGCTCGAGTTTGGACGCGGTGGTCGCGTCAGTGCGCGTGCTGGAGGACGATCCGCTTTTTAACGCCGGTAAAGGCGCGGTCTTCACCAGCGCGGGGGCGAATGAGATGGATGCCGCGATCATGGATGGGAAAACGCTGAAGGCGGGATCGGTCGGCGACCTCCGGCACATCAAAAATCCCATCGCGCTGGCGCGGGCCGTCATGGAGAAGTCGCCACATGTCATGTTCACGGGCGATGGCGCGGAAGCGTTTGCGAAAGAGATCGGGATCGAGTTTGCGGACGAAAAATATTTTTACACTGAAGAACGGTGGCAAGCGTTAAAGCGCGCGAAAGAAGGCGAGGCCGCGCACGCCGCGGGAAAAAAGTATATCATCTCCGATCAAGACAAACACGGAACGGTCGGCGCTGTGGCGCTCGATCAAGCGGGGAATCTCGCGACGGCAACATCGACCGGCGGGAATACCAACAAGCGCCCCGGCCGCATCGGTGACACGCCGATTATTGGCGCCGGCACCTACGCAAACAATCGCACCTGCGCGGTTTCCGCCACGGGCGAGGGTGAATATTTTATGCGCGTGGTCGCAGGACACGAAGTTTCGGCGTTGATGGAATACCACGGGCTGTCGCTGGCCGATGCAGCGCGACAGGTCATCGATCAAATCGGTAAAATGGGCGGCACCGGCGGGCTGATCGCGATCGACAAGGATGGGAACATCACGCTGCCGTTTAACACCACCGGCATGTATCGCGGCCAGGTGAATGCCGAGGGCAAAAGCGTCGTGGCGATTTACAAATAGGCGTCGTCCATGGCCGCGGCATTCTCTCTCGTCGTCCCCGCCTATAATGAGTCAGACCGCATCGGTCGGACTTTGCCCGAGATGCTCGGCTATCTGCGCACGGCCAATCCGGATAGTGAATTAATCGTGGTGAATGACGGATCGACCGACGCCACTTCGCAGATCGTGCGCAAAGTTTTCGCCGCGGAAAACAAAATCGAAACGCGCTTGCTCGAGAACTCGCCGAATCGTGGCAAAGGCGCGGCGGTCCGCGCTGGTTTGTTTGCTGCGACGCGACCGATCGGTTTGTTTTCCGACGCGGACCTTTCGACCCCGATCGCTGAAGCACCGAAGTTGATCGACCCGATCGCGACCGGTGAGGTGGATATCGCGTTCGGCTCGCGCGGCTTGAATCGGAGCCTGATCGGCGACCGGCAACCCTGGCGCCGCGAACAAGGGGGGCGCGTTTTTAATTTACTGGTGCGTCTCGCAACCGGCTTACCGTTTTGGGACACCCAGTGCGGATTCAAGGCCTTCCGCCTCGATGTTTGCCGGCCGATTCTAGAGCAGGCGCAGATCGACGGATTTAGTTTCGACGTCGAGCTGCTCTATCTCGCACGGCGCGCCGACTTGCGTTTACGCGAAATTCCGGTGCGCTGGAATCACAATGAAGGCAGCAAAGTTGACTTCGCGCGCGATAGCCTGCGCATGCTGAAGGAAGTCGTGGCCTTGCGCTCGCGCCGCTGACTTTGCTCCGTACACAAAGCGGCGCGCAATCCCGGCCCACGGCCAGTCCTGCGCGCCTGCTTGAATATAAGCGATTCGTTATTGCTTAACGATCTCGGCGTTTTCGATCATGTTCACGCCGCCGTTGCTGGCCATCTTTCCTTTCAACGTGACGGTCTTGCCGGCGTGTTCCGCCAGTTGCTCGTTCATCGGTTTATGGTCGCCAACGACGAGATACACTTTTCCTTCGCTGAGGATCCCGACCGGCCCGCCGCTTTTGATGCATTTCGCCGCACAGCTGGCGTGTTTTTCGCCCATGCCGTTATGATCGACGTAGCACATCATGTCCACAATCTCGCCGGTAACCGTTTTGTCAGCGGCCGCGGCGGGTTTCGCTTCTTCCGCCAACGCGAGAGGCGACACTAAAAGCGCCGCCGAGAAACTCACGGCGACGGTGATTTTCAACAGATTTGAAGTTTTGGAATATAACATACCGTTAACGTCCGCCCGATTGGACGGCAGTCAATTCTGGTCGATCATTTCCGCGAACTGGGCAAAAAAATAACCGGCATCGTGCGGACCGGGTGCAGCCTCCGGGTGGTATTGCACACTGAAGATTGGTAATTCGCGGTGACGCATCCCCTCGACCGTGCCGTCATTGAGATTGATGTGTGTCACCTCCATTTCCCGCGGCAAGGAATCCGCATCGACCGCGAAGCCATGGTTCTGCGAAGTGATCGCCACTTTCCCGGTGCGCAGATCTTTGACCGGTTGGTTGCCACCGCGATGACCGAATTTCAGTTTGAAGGTTTTGCCGCCGACCGCGAAGCCGAGCACTTGATGACCGAGACAAATCCCAAAGATCGGTTTCTTTCCGATCAAGCCGCGCAGCGATGTGTGTGCATAATCGAGAGCCGCCGGATCGCCCGGTCCGTTGGATAGGAAAACGCCAGCGGGATCGAGCGCCAGGACTTCCGCCGCGCTAGTCGCAGCGGGCACAACCGTGACCGCGAATCCATTTTGCCGGAGTCGCCGCAAAATATTTTCTTTGATCCCGTAGTCGTAGGCCACGATCCGATGCCGCACCGGCGGGAGCGGCTGCCGGATGACTTCATCGGCATTTCCGCTGGCCACCGACCAACGAGGACTCAGCTGATGTTCGGGATCCCATTCATAGGAAACTGGCGTGCTCACTTCGCGCACGTAGTCCATCCCGATCACCCCGGCGCCAGCGATCGCCTGCGCGACGGCTTCGTTCTCCGAAAGCGCTTCGCTCGTTAGGCACGCCTTCATCGCGCCGCGATTGCGCAGATGCCGGGTCAACGCGCGAGTGTCGATGCCCTGCACTCCCGGGATTTTCCATTGTCGCAAATAATCTTCGAGCGACATTTCCGAGCGCCAGTTGCTCGAGACTTCGCTCAACTCTTCGATCACGAATCCCCGCACGTGAGGCGAATGGCTTTCCTGGTCGAGCGTGTTCGTGCCGTAGTTTCCGATGAGTGGATAAGTCATGGCCACGATCTGGCCGCGATACGACGGATCAGTCAGCACTTCCTGGTAACCGGTCATCGAAGTGTTGAAACAAACTTCGCCCACGCACGAGCCAGTGGCGCCAAAAGATTCGCCTTCGAAAATCCGGCCGTCTTCGAGAGCGAGAATTGCGCGCATGCTCGCGCAGCTTGTCGTTTTCGTCTCCCGTTTTCCAATGGAATTTATCGAAACAAAAAAAACACCCGGCTCATCGCTGAACCGGGCGCGAATTTTTTTACCCCGCAAATGCCGTTTAGGCGGATATCCCGTTCCCTTTCGGTAACGGGCGGATGACCATCGCGAGAGCGTCTGACTTCCAATTAAGGCATGTCATCTTCTCCACTGCGACCAAGCCTCCT
>JBDUCP010000113.1:0-6050 GCA_040003405.1 Verrucomicrobiota bacterium | reverse complement strand
GGTCCACGACGCGACAATTTCGGTCGGGAAAAATTCGCCGTACTCGATTTCCGAGCGCGCCAGCCGGAACGGACCGTCGTGTCGTGCGCGATAGATAGCGATGAATTCTTGTCCCGTTTTTTCTGAGGGCGGGAGCTGACCGATACAGGTTAACCCCGTCGTGACTCCCAGTTCCTCTTCGAGTTCGCGCAGCGCCGCCGCATCGTAATCCTCGCCGACTCCGACATGGCCGGCGGCGCTGGAATCCCAAAGGTGCGGATGACGATCTTTCCAGCGCGAGCGTTTTTGCAGAAACAGCTCGCCGCGCGCATTAAAGATAAGAATGTGGACGGCGCGGTGGCATAAGTTATTCCCATGCACTTCCTCTCTTGCCGCTGCGCGCAAGAAGCGATCGTTTTCATCGACCACTGGAAACATTTCGGTCGCGGTCGAAATTTCTTCGGCTCCATGCGCGGGCGCAACGAAATTTGAAAGCGCGATCCACTGCAAGAGCGAAAGTTCCTCAGCACGTGCACGCGCGTCGAAGCCCACGCCGCTCGAAGCGGCATCCCAATCAGTCACTTCATCGCGCAGGAGATTGCGCAGCTGTTTCCGGCGTTGCGAAAAACCGCGGCGAACCAAGTGCGCAAAAATTTCCGCATCGCAATCGGGCAGTTCATTATCCGCGCGAGGAGTGATGCGGACGAAAGCGGAATCGACTTCGGGTCTGGGCAAAAAAACGCTGGCTGGAACGGTCCGCAAATATTCCACGCGGTAATGCAATTGCACCGCCAGCGACAGCGAACCGTAGTCGCTGGAGCCCGGCGCGGCGGAAATGCGTCGCGCGACTTCTTTCTGTAACATTAACAACCATAAGTGGATCGGACTCGGATATTTTGTGAACTGCAACAGCAACTGGCTGGAGATGTAGTAGGGAAGATTCCCGATCAGCTTCACGCGCGGCCACGCGAAAAGTTTCCGCACATCGTAATCGAGCGCGTCAGCGTGAAAAATTTCCAACCGTTCCTTGGCGAAACGCGTGCGCAGAAAATCAGCGAGCCGTCCATCTTTTTCGATCGCGAGAACGCGAGCCCCGGCCGCGAGAATGAATTCCGTCAAGGCGCCGAGTCCCGGTCCGATCTCGATCACAAAGTCGTCCGCCGTTAACTCGGCTCGTTCGATGATCCACCGTGCCAGATTACGATCGTGCAAAAAATTTTGCCCGAGTGTTTTGATCGGCGAGACACGAATTTCGCGCAGCGTCGCGTCGATCTCGGAAAGCTTCATGCACGGGTCCGTTCCGCCAAAAAAGGGGGTGCAATTCGCGATCGTTTGTTCACAAAAACCTGTGAACAAAACGCGGCGGAGTTACGATCTTATTCACAAGTTATTCGACGAGGCTCGGGCGCGCTGGCTCCGCCTTTGATCGCTGCCGGCTAATGCGATAGGTGCGACGAGCATCGCGCAGCGAAACGCCTTCGAGGAAATAAACAATCGCCGCGCGACCGACCGCGTAGGTGCCCGCCCCCGCCACCATCCCGCAAACCACGTTACCCCATCCCGGAAAAAATTTCAGGACGGCCCGGGCGCCTTCGCGCAGGACCATGCCGGCGCCGACATTGACGCCGAGCGCGCCGACGAATTCCGTTGCCGCGCGAAGGTTTCGCTCGCGGCCGCTGATGTACATGATTCCCGAAACCATGCCGAGCTGCAGCGCCGTCAGGATCGGCAGATCCGCTAGCGGGATAGGTTGCGCGCCGATCGCGGTGCAAATGGCGGTGGTCGATTTGGTGAGCGTTTGCGCGATCTCAATCTGCGCCGCTGGATCCCGCGCGATGCGGATCATTTCCACGCGCGCCTGATTAGGCAATTCGCGCGCAAGCTTCGACATCAACAGCTGCGCTTCCCCGTTGGCGGCCTGATCGGACCCGAGGGATAAATCGACGACGGACAATAGATGTTCGCGAATCGTGCGTTGTTCCTGCAGGGCCGTTTGCAACTTCGCGCGAGCATCGCCGAAGCGATGGATCTCTCCGTTCGAAATGTTGCGCATGTCGAGGGCGGCGGCGTGTAAAACGACTCCGATCACCCGCGCCGGATGAGAGCCGAGCAAGGCCGCGATGTTATCGACATCTTCCACCGAGCCGCCATCATCACCGACGTGGAGAAAAATGTCGGCTGGTTCGCGCTGGAGTTCGGCGTGGATATTCGACAGGGCGTTCGGATCAGCGCCGCGGGCATCGAGCACGGCAATCATACCACGGCCATCGATCTCGATCGGTCGCCAGCGAAAGATTTCCATGAGCACGTCTCGCGTATCCGGGGACGTCCAGTTAAAAACGGCGCCGACCACTTCCGGAACGGAAAATTTATTCGAGCCGGTCAGAACGAAGCGCGGGGGCCGCTGTTGCAAAAATAATTCCTTCAGCGGCGTCAGTTCATGCAAAACCGGCTTTTGAATGCTAGCCGGAAGTTTGGCCAAAAAGCCTTCCAACCGCTCGACGATGTGAAGCAGGAACGGCTGATTCATGCAACTTCGTTCGGGCAATCTCTGCTTTCAGCTTGGTTTTCGCGCACGCTGCAATTATACCGCTGATCATGAGCATAAATCTCGAAATTCTTTCGCGCGCGGCGAACGAGGCACGGGGCCTCGCCATGGATGCAGTGCAGGCTTCGAAATCCGGCCATCTGGGTCTTCCGCTTGGCTGCGCGGAAATGGGCGCGGTGCTCTACGGTGAGGCCCTCAAACATAATCCCGATCTTCCGCGCTGGATCAGCCGCGATTATTTCATTCTCTCTGCCGGGCACGGCAGCATGTTTCTTTACGCGTGGCTGCACCTCAGCGGCTACGATCTTCCGATGGACGAGATCAAACGATTTCGTCAGCTGCATAGCAAGACGCCGGGCCATCCTGAATTTTTCGAAACGCCCGGGGTGGAGTGCACGACCGGCCCGCTCGGTCAGGGTGTCGCGAACGCGGTCGGTGTTGCCCTCGCCGCGAAGATGGCGGCAGCGCATTTCAACACCGCCGAGCATAAAATTTTCGATCAGCACATTATCTGCCTCGCGGGTGACGGTTGTTTGCAGGAAGGCGTTTCAGCCGAAGCGAGCGCGTTCGCCGGTCACTTCGGTCTCGATAATCTGATTCTGATTTACGATTCGAACGCGGTCACGCTCGACGCCATGGCCGCGGTGACGCAGAGCGAAGACACGGGAAAGCGTTTCCAGGCCTACGGCTTTGATGTGCAGAAGATTGACGGGAACGACATGACCGCTTTCCTGCGCGCATTCAATAAGGCGAAGAAGCGCGACAATGGAAAACCGCAGATGATCATCGCCCACACTTTGATCGGGAAAGGCATTCCGGAAATCGCGGGGACGGCCAAGGCGCATGGCGAGGCGGGCGCAAAATTCGTCGATGAGGCGCGCAAGAATCTGGGACTGCCGGCGGAGCATTACTTCGTCTCACAGGAAACGACCGACTACTTTGCCAAACACAAGAAGAGCCTCCTCCGGCAATACAAACGCTGGGAGAAAATGTTCAAGGACTGGCAGGCGAAGAATCCCGAGCGGGCGCAGTGGTTGCAGGATGCGATCGATAAAAAAGTGCCGACTGATTTGGCCGACCAGATTCCGACGTTTCCCGCGGATGCGAAACTGGCGACACGCAAAGCTGGCAGCGAAGTGTTGCAGCCGCTCGCCAAAGCGATGCCATTTCTCATTAGCGGCAGCGCCGACCTGCACGGATCGACGCTCAACTACATCGAGGGCGGGGAGGATTTCACGCGCGACAATTCGTTAGGCCGCAACATTCATTTCGGCATTCGCGAGCACGGCATGTGCGCCATTATGAACGGCATCGGCTACCACGGCATCTTCCGCGCATCGGGCGCCACCTTTCTGGTCTTCGCCGATTATTGCCGCGCCGCGATCCGGCTGGCGGCGCTCTCGCGGCTGCCGAACATCTACATCTTCACCCACGATTCCATCGGCGTGGGCGAGGACGGCCCGACGCACCAGCCAGTCGAGACGGTCAGTTCTTTGCGCTTGATCCCGCAACTTGATGTCATCCGACCCGCCGATCCGGAAGAAACGGCCGGCGCCTTTCTTGCCGCCGCGCAACGAATCGATGGGCCGACACTGCTCGCCTTGACGAGGCAGGCTGTGCCGATGCTCAGCGAAATTGATGCGCAGACTCGTCGCGACGGCGCGGCGCGCGGTGGTTATGTCGCGAAGAAAGAAAGCAGTGAACTCGATCTGATCCTATTGTCGTGCGGGAGCGAATTGCAGCACGCGATCGCGGCGGCCAAGGAACTGGGCGATGGCACGCGCGTGGTGTCGATGCCGTGCTTCGAACGCTTCGAACGTCAATCCGACGCATATCGCGAAGAAATTTTACCGACATCCTGCCGGCGTCGTGTCGCGATCGAGGCGGGCGTGACCAATCTTTGGTATCGATATGTAGGGCTGGAGGGAAAGGTGATCGGTCTGCATCGATTCGGTATGAGCGCGCCCGGCGACCAGGTCATGAAGGAATTTGGGATCGATGCGGCACACGTCATCGCGGCTGCGAAGTCCCTCTAAATCCTGCGAAAAGTGGAAATCTTCCGCCGAAATACATCTGCGCAAACGACCTGCACCGATTCGTCTTTGAAAGAACCAACTCAAACTATGAAAAGACTTATTATTCTAACACCACTTCTGGCGCTGGCGGCCGTGATTCTGACCTCGTGTACGACCGTCGTCGAAAAACCAGCTCCGACCACGACTACCACGACTCATTCGGAAACCGTGCGCAAAGCGCCGGTTTCAACAACCGAAACAACCGTGCAGCATTCCGGCGGATACTAGACGCTAAGCAACAAATTGTTGGAGAAAAGGGGCACGCGTGGCGTGTCCCTTTTTTTATGCAGATGCCGGCTCAGCTTCAGCTTCGACTTCCGTGCTTTCCTGACTCACTACCGGCGCGATCGCCTGCAACTTTTCCGCGCCGCGCAGGTCCATTAGTTTCACGCCCATCGTATTTCGTCCGACCGCGCGGATCTCCTTCACCCGCGTGCGTACCATCTGGCCTTTAGTCGTGATGAGCATCAGTTCGTCGTTGTCAGTGACGGTTAATGCGCCGACTACCGCGCCGGTTTTCTCACCCGTTTTCATCGTGATGATGCCTTTGCCGCCCCGTTTTTGTTTGCGGTAATTGTCGAAGGCCGTGCGTTTGCCGATGCCGTTCTCACCCGCGACGAGCAGCATGGAGTCCGCGTTCACCAACGCGATTGCGACGACGAGATCTCCTTTGTCCGGTCGAATTCCCCACACCCCTACGGTATTTCGTCCCTGATCTCGCAATTGCTCTTCGTGAAAGCGCAGGCTCATCCCTTCCTTCGTGATCAGGACAATTTCGTCATTCCCGGTCGTCAGTTTGGCGTCGATCAAACAATCGTCCTCCTCGATCTGAATGGCGATGATGCCGCCCTTTCGCACGTTGGCGTAATCGGCCAGGTTCGATTTTTTCACGATGCCCGATCGCGTCGCGAAAACGATATGGAAATTTTCGTCCCAGGTTTCATCGACCACGTTTGGCCCCATTCCGGATTTCTTCGCCTGCACGCGGATGGTCGCGGCGATTTTTTCTTCGCTGCGCAATTCAAGCAGGTTCGCGATGGAACGGCCTTTTGATGCACGCCCCATTTCCGGAATCTCGTAAACCTTCTCGACGTACGCGCGCCCCGATGTGGTAAAAAACATTAGATAATCGTGCGTCGTCGCAGTGAAAAGATGCTCGATGAAATCGCCCTCTTCTTCTTCGGTCGCGCCCTCGCGCGTCGTCATCCCGATGACGCCTTTGCCGCCGCGACGCTGTGCGCGAAATGCGCTGACGGCCGTGCGCTTAATGAAACCGCCGTGGGTGATGCTGATGATGCAGCCTTCGTTCGCGATCAGGTCCTCCATGTTCATCTCGCCCTCGTCGGGCACGAGCTGCGTCAGGCGCGGAGTGGCGTGCTTGGAGCGAAGATCACGCAGCTCTTTCTTGATCATCTCGAGGACGCGCGATTCTTTCGCGAGGATGTCGC
>JBDUCP010000005.1:0-20512 GCA_040003405.1 Verrucomicrobiota bacterium | reverse complement strand
CGGCGAAACGTTGCAGAACATCGAGAGCTTCTGCCGGAGTTCGGCATCGAGCGAATGCTCGGTGCGACACAGCAAAATCTGCGGCTGTAATCCGATCTCGCGCAGTTTCGCGATGCTTTGCTGCGTCGGCTTGGTTTTTAATTCGCCGGCCGCCTTGATGTAGGGCACGAGCGTCACGTGCACGTTGATTACATTCTGTGAGCCGACTTCGAGAATGAACTGGCGGATCGCTTCGAGAAACGGCAACCCCTCGATATCGCCCGTCGTGCCACCGATCTCCGTAATGACGATATCGTATTGGCTTTCGTCGGAAATTTCGCGGATACGATCCTTGATCACGTTGGTTACGTGCGGGATGACCTGCACCGTCTTGCCGAGATAATCGCCGCGGCGTTCTTTCAAGATCACAGATTCGTAAACCTGACCGCTCGTTAGGTTGTTGTGGCGGGAAAGGACGCAGTTCGTGAAGCGCTCGTAGTGGCCGAGGTCCAGATCGGTCTCAGCGCCATCGTTGAGAACATAAACCTCTCCGTGTTGGAACGGGTTCATGGTGCCGGGATCGACGTTCAGGTAGGGATCGAATTTTTGAAAAACGACGCGCAGGCCTCGCAATTCGAGCAGCGTCCCGAGTGAGGCGGCGGCGAGACCTTTGCCTAACGAACTGACCACGCCGCCCGTGATGAAAATGTATTTCATCGACGCTGTCTTCGTGGCGCGCGAAGAAGCGTTTCTTCCAGCGCTTTTGCATCCTGCGGCGTGTCCACGCCGGGCGAACCGTGGTTGGTGACGAGCACATAAACTGTTACCCCATTCTCCAGCGCGCGCAATTGCTCGAGACCTTCCGAGCGTTCCAGCGGCGAAGTTTTCCAGCCCACGAAACGCAGCAGGAGGTCGCGCCTGTATCCGTAAATTCCTTGATGACGAAAAGCGGTGGGCGACGCGGCGCCAGAGAAGGGGATTACGCTCCGGGAAAAATAAAGGGCCTCACTTCGCTTGTTCAGCACCACTTTCACCTGATGCGGCGACTCGGCTTCTCGCGATTCCGCAAACGGATGCGCGGCGGTGATCATTTCCATTTGGCGATGCCGTTGCAATTTGCGGACTAAACGATCGATCAGTTTCGGATCAATCAACGGTTCGTCGCCCTGAATGTTAATGATGTGCGAAAACTGTTTTGTTTTCGCCGCCACTTCCGCAATGCGGTCGGTTCCGGTGGAATGACGGGGCGATGTCATCGCAACTTCCGCACCCCAGGCGAAGGCCGCTTCCGCGATGCGGAAATCGTCGGTCGCGATGATCAATTGATCCAGTTTCTTCGCGCGACGGCTTTGCTCCCAAACGTGTTGCAGCAATGGCTTTCCGGCGATGAGGTGAAGCGGCTTTCCCGGGAATCGTGTCGAGCCCCAGCGTGCCGGAATGATACCAAGGGCCTTACTCATTGTGCAGAATGATCTCTGCCGCATGCGCGAGGTCGCGCGCAATCCACTCCGCGCGACAGTCTATTTCCCGCGCACCGTATCCCGTTTGCACGAGAATGGTTCGCACGCCGGCATTTCGTCCACAGCCGATGTCGCTTGTTTTATCGCCAATAAAAAAAGAGCGCGCGAGATCGAGATGATGTTCGCGTTGCGCTTCAAACACCATTTCTGGCGACGGCTTGCGTCTCGAAGAGTCGGCGTCGGGCAGGTCGGGACAAAAATAAGAGCCATCAATCAATGCGTCGCCGAGTTGGCGGTTCAACTCTTGTTCGACCGCGCGGTAATCGGCTTCGGTGAAATAACCGCGGGCAATTCCGCTTTGGTTGGTCACGACGATCAATTTATAGCCGCTGCTTTTCAGTCGTTGCAGGGCGTTCACGGCATCGGGAAAAATTTCGACCTGCGCCGGATCGCCGCAGTAATCGACATCGCGCATGAGCGTGCCGTCGCGATCGAGGAAGACCGCGGGCCACGTCTCGTTAGGCGAGACCATCGTTTTGAAAGTTCGCGCTCAACTCCGCGGGTGTAACCGTAGCCGTGCCGAGTTTACCGACCACAACCGCGCTGCCATGATTGGCGATTTCCGCAGCCTCCACCGGCGTCGCTTCGCAGCACAGCGCGAGGGTAAAGAGCGCAATGGCGGTGTCGCCCGCACCCGACACGTCAAAGACCTGGCGCGCCTTGGTCGGGACGTGATGTGGTTCGTGACCATTTTGAAAAAGCATCATGCCTTGCTCGCCCAGCGTAATGAGCAGGAATTTGGTGTCCCACTTCCGCAGCAATTTTTCGCCGACTTCGCGCAGCGCGGTGTCGCTTGCCGCATCATCTAAAGGATCGCCGAGGGCGACGCCGGCGGCGAGAAAGGCCTCGCTCCGGTTCGGCTTCACCGCCGTGATATTTTTCCACTCGATGGCGTGTCGAGGACTCGGGTCACCGGATACGATCTTGCCCGCTTGCATGGCATCGTCACAGATCTGCCTAACGAGTTCGGAATTTAAGAAGCCTTTGGCGTAATCCTCGAAGATGATGGCGTCGAAATCAGGAAGCCGCGTGCGCACCCTCTTGATGATGCGCGCCACGTGCTCCGAGGAGAGGGGGCGAAGCTGTTCGCGGTCCACTCGCACGACCTGCTGGTTACGCGCGACGATGCGGGTTTTCACGATCGTTTGAAAATCCGCATCCTCGATCGTGTCCGTCGTATCGATTCGCTGGGCGGCCAATAACTCGCGCAACTGACGCCCGCCGCGATCGGTTCCGATAAGCCCGATAATGGAAACGGCGTCGATAAATTCGCGGAGATTCCTCGCGACATTAGCGGCGCCCCCGGGATAAAAACTCTCGCCCGTTACTTCGACGACCGGCACCGGCGCTTCCGGCGAAATGCGGCCGACCCTGCCCCAGACGAATTCATCCAGCATCAGATCGCCGATGACGAGGACGCGCTTGCTCGTGGCGCGCGCGAGGATTTCTTGCAGGCGTTGGGCATTCATCAAAGAAACAGAACCGGATGCCGCCAGACGGTGGAGTTGCTGCGAATCAGAAATATCACGATCTTGCGTCGCTTAGTTTGTGCCTTACCCACATCTGCTTAGATTAATCATTAATCCTGAATAGGAAGCCGAAATCAACAGTCGAAGCTCCCGATGATGCCATTCGCTAAAATTTGCAAATTCACGCTGGCCGCTACGGCCTGCATTTCATTCTCCGTGCACGCGGCGGACGCCCCGCAACATGTAGATCTGAAACAGTTTTCTAAAAAGGTGGAGGATGTAGTGGTGCCGCTGCCAAACGAAGTTTTTGCTGCGCTCAATAAATTGGGCGGCGTCAACTGGCGCGAATATGTTCGAAACGAAAAAGGCTCTAATTTCACGCAGCGCCCGCGCATCGCTTTGTTGCTGGGCGCGGTCATTGCGGATGGATTTATCGCGGTGCAAGCGGAGGACGCGCCGACGGTGAAGGAGATTGGGCAGCGAGTCCTCACTCTCGCGAAAGCAATCGGTGTGGGCAATTCCATTACGCCACACGCGAAGGCGATCACGGAAGCGGCCGACAAACGGAACTGGACGAGCGTGCGACAGGAACTCGATCGCACGCAGAACAGCGTGCAGCAGGCGATGAACGAAGTGCAGGATCAAAAACTTTCACAACTCGTTAGTCTCGGCGGTTGGCTGCGCGGCACCGAAGTCTTGACGACGGTGGTGAACAAGCGGTTTTCCGCGGAAGGGGCCGAACTGCTTCAGCAACCCGATTTAGTTGAGCATTTTGAAAGGCAGCTTCAGGGCATGCCGGAGTTTAACATCAAATTGCTCGAGGATATTCAGAAGGCGCTGGCCGAAGTTCGGCCGCTGATCGACAAACGCACTGCGATTCCTTCGGCATCGGTGAAACGGATTAACGAGATCACCACGCGCCTCGGCGATGCCATCACCACTAAAACCCCCTAACGAACGATGACTCCATTTATGCAATCAATGCGGCATGCGAGCTTGTTGCTCGTAAGTGTAATCCTTCTTGCTCCGAGTGTGCGCGCTTCGGTGGATGATGCCCAGTCGTTTGCTCTACAGGCGGCAGAGCCTTACGTGAAAGAAGGTTTTCAGGTGCGCGAGGATTATTGGGGCGGCGATTTAGGCGGCGGCGAAAAAAAAGCGGTCAAGCAACAGTTATTCAAAGGCAACGAATACTGGTTCTGGATGGGCACGGAAGTGGAGCCGGCTAAAATATCGGTGCACATTTATGATCAGGACGGCAAACTGGCCGAGCAGCCCGATAGCTGGCAGAAAGGGCATTTTGCCGCCGCGCACATCGTGCCGAAAAGCACCGGCAGTTATTTCATTATCGTGGAAATCGAGCAGTCGCCGGAAGAGCGGACGCACTGGGCCCTTGTTTACGGATTCCGCTAGAGTGACGCGTGTTTTCATCGGCCTGCCGATGCACGTAACTAAATGACTGACACGCGCACCTTGCAGTTTGAGAGCGCGCGCTCTTTGCAGTCGCTCTATGTCAACGACCTGAAATTGCTCAAGACGCTGGAGGATGCGCTCGGCGTAAAAGTCACGACGCGCGAAGGCTGGGTAAAACTGGAAGGCGAACCGCGTCAGCTTGATCGGGCGCAAAGTGTTTTTGACCAGCTCGAACAGGCGCGCCAGAAAGGGGTCAACATTCAAAAGCATGAGTTTACCTACGCGCTAAATTCCGTGACCGAATCGCGTCCGGATAATCTGACCGATGTGGTGGATGTGAAGATTGCGACCTCCTCGCGCAAGCCGCCGATTGTAGCGCGCACGATGGGACAAAGAAATTACGTCGAGGCAATTCAGAAGCACGACATCGTCTTTGGCATCGGCCCGGCGGGCACCGGAAAAACTTATCTCGCGGTAGCCATGGCGGTGGCGGCGTTAAAAAAAGAACAGGTCAGCCGCATCATTTTGACGCGGCCGGCGGTGGAGGCTGGCGAGGCGCTGGGATTTTTGCCCGGCGATTTGCAGGAAAAGATTACGCCCTACCTGCGGCCACTCTATGATTCGTTGCACGACATGCTTGAGCCGGAAGAGATCGAGCGCTGTGTCGCGCGGCAGACGATCGAAGTGGCGCCGCTGGCGTACATGCGCGGCCGCACGCTGGGCAACGCCTTCGTTATTTTGGACGAAGCCCAGAACACGACGACTGAGCAGATGTTCATGCTGCTCACCCGCATCGGGCAGAACTCGAAATGCGTGGTCACCGGCGACGTCACCCAGATCGATCTGCCCTCAAACAAACGCTCCGGTCTCGTTGAGGCGTTGCAGGCGCTAAAAAATGTGGCGGGAATATCGATTGTCTATTTCAATGAACGCGATGTCGTCCGGCACGAATTGGTTCGCGCAATTATCAACGCTTATCAGCAGCATCGTTCCCCCGCGAATGCCGGCTCGCCGTCGGCGCGGAAATAACCGGCATGTTTGATTTCCTGAAACGCGGACAACTCGTTAGGCGCGGCCTGGCCTCCCGCAAGACGCGCCGCCGCCGCACCAGGAATGAATTGCTGCATCGCCTGGAGTACGCGCTCTACAGCAAATGGCTCGTCTTCGCCGCCTTTATCGCGGGCCTGGCTTTTCTTATTTTTAGCGGACAGCAACCGGAGCCGACGAAAAACTTCATCATTGCTCTGCTCTTCTTCGCCACGGCTCTGACCCAGCTCTGGATCAATCAGCCGAGCACCTTCACCCGTAGCTCGCGGCTGCTGTTGGTCTTCGGCACGATGTTTGTGCAGCTGGCCGTAACGAGAATTCTGCTCGTCCTCTGCAACAGCGGCTCGTTCGCTCTTTTGCGACCCGAGACCGTTGGCTTAATCGCGCCCTACGCTTTCGCGCCGCTGATCCTAAGCGTGCTGCTCGGGCGAAATCACGGCCTCTACGCCGCGGTTTTCGTTAGTCTCTGGAGCAGCATTCTTTTCGGTAAAGTTGATGCGGCCTTGCTCGTCTGCGGATTAATCAGCGGATTCACCGCCGTCTATCTTACGCTGCAAGTGCGCCGGCGCAGCCGCTTGATCCGCGCCGGTCTCGGCGTCGGAATTTCGATTTGGTTGTTATCGGTCACGTTCGGCGAGATCGGCCCGATCGATCTTTTTTCCCAACTCGGCAACGAATGGAAAATGATCGGCGTGCAGAGCGCATTCGCCATCGGCAACGGCATCATCACCGCCACCATCGTCGGCGGCATTTTACCGATCCTGGAGCATCTCTTCCAAATCACAACCGACATCTCCTGGCTGGAAGCTTCCGATTTGAACCACCCGTTGCTCCGGCGCATGACCATCGAAGCGCCGGGCACCTATCATCACAGCCTCGTCGTGGCGAACCTGGCCGAAGCGGCCGCCGAAGCGATCGGCGCCAACGGCACGCTTTGCCGCGTCTGCTCGTACTTTCACGACATCGGCAAACTGGAGAAGCCCGAGTATTTCACCGAGAACATGAACTTTGAGCGCAACCCGCACGACGATCTCGCGCCGACCATGAGCGCGCTCATCATCATGGCGCACGTCAAAGACGGCATCGATCTCGCGCTGAAACACGGATTGAATCGGCGCATCATAGACATCATTCAGGAACATCATGGCACCTCGCTCGTCTTTTATTTCTACAAGCGCGCGTTGCAACAACAGGAAGATGCGCGCGCCGGGGGCAAGATTATGAATTTGCGCGAACAGGACGTGCCGGAGGTGAGCGAGGCAACATTTCGCTACGGCGGACCGAAGCCGCAGACCAGGGAAAGCGCCATCATCAGTCTGGCCGACATGGTGGAAAGCGCCTCGCGCAGTCTGGAGAAACCGACGCCGCAGAAAGTCGAGCAACTCGTGGCCGATCTCATCGCGCAACGCATCGCGGATGGCCAGCTCCAGGAATCCGACCTCACCCTGGCTGACTTAAACAAAATCGCCGAGCGCTTTCGTTTCACGCTTCTCACCATGCTGCACACGCGCATCGCTTATCCGAAACAGGATTCGAAAATCACATCCATTCGCGCCGATGTCTCGCCGCCCGACGTCATGGCCGAGACCAGAAAACCGGAAAACGCTCCGCCGATTTCGGCCGCCTAACGAATGAGCGATATCGCGCTCGATCGTCTGCGAGATTGGGGCGCGGACCTGGCGATCGTGCTTGGCTCCGGCTTAAACGCGCTCGTGACCGAGGCCGCGCCGGAGAACAGAATTCCCTACGCCGATTTTGCCGGCTTGCCGAAAACGTCTGTGCCCGGCCACGCCGGCCAATTCATTCTCGGTTGCGTCAATGAAATGCGCGTCATTTACGCGCAGGGCCGCGTGCATCTTTACGAGGGGCATTCCGCCGAAGACGTCGCTGCCGGTGTGCGCCTCCTGGGCGAAACCGGCATCAAGCGCCTCATCCTCACCAACGCCGCCGGTTGTGCGAACGAGAATTTCTCACCCGGTTCCTGGATGATAATCAGCGATCATCTGAATCTCACCGGCACTTCGCCACTCATCGGCCGCGCCGACTTCATCGACATGACAGATAGTTATTCCAGCAAATGGCGCGCGAAATTCCGAAGCGCGGCAAAGTCGGAAGGCCTGACCTTGCACGAAGGCATCTATGCCGGATTGCTCGGCCCGCAGTACGAGACACCGGCGGAGGTGCGGATGTTGCGCTCGTTAGGCGCCGATGCCATCGGCATGTCCACCGTGATCGAGGCGATCCAGGCGCGCGCCCTTGGATTAGAAGTTGCTGGTTTCTCCTGCCTAACGAACTGGGCTGCGGGCATGGGCGGTGCACCTCTCAGTCACGAAGATGTGCTCGAGACCGGCCGCAATGCGGCTGAGATGTTTGCGCGCCTGCTAAACGCTGCGCTGGCCGCAGCCTAACAATAATTACTCACGCCCGAATCTCGACAGGTGTTCCGTCCGGAACGGCGCGATAAATTTCTTCAATCTCGAAGTCCGTGACCGCAATGCAGCCCGCCGTCCAATCCTTGCGCCGGTGGAATCTTCCTATCCAGCCGCGTCCGTCCGGGAGTCCGTGAATCATAATGTCGCTTCCCGCCGAGAAACCTCGAGCAACGGCGCGATCAGTGTCGCGCTGCTGCGGATAAGAGATGTGCAACGCCAGATGGTAATCACTGTCCGGTTTGTGAAAATCGATCGTGTAGCTCCCTTCCGGTGTGCGCTGATCACCTTCGTACTCTTTCCCCCCGATCGGCGCACGGCCCAGCGCTATTCGATATGTTTTAAGCGCGTTGCCGCCTCGCAGGAGCGTTAGCCGACGCGCCGATTTCTCGACCAGAACGTGGTCAGCCACTACGTCGCGGGGCAGGGGATGGAAGTTCAGGTGCGCAGCGATTGCCACGCCAATGGCGGCGAGACAAAACACGAGGAGTAATAGCAAAAACAGCTTCAACGCTGAGGAATCGGCCCCCGGGCGCGCGGCTCGCGATCTTTTGTGGTCGCGGTGCTCGGCAGAGTAACAAACGGGCCCCCTTCGAGCGGGGCGGCGCTGGTGAAAGCGACATCGGGCATTTCGCTGGGCAGGCCTTCGAGCGGGAATTCTTTGCGCAGCGGAAAGTAGGGATAGCCGTCCCACATGAGGATGCGGCGCAAATCGGGATGGCCGGTGAATTTGATGCCCATCATGTCGTAAATCTCGCGCTCGTGCCAGTTCGCGGTCGGCCAAAGGTCGGAGAGGGTAGGGAGGGCGCCGATGTCTTCGGAGAGACGCAATTTTAGCCGCATGTGAATGGCGTGCGCCATGGAGTAGAGCTCGTAGATGATTTCGAAGCGCGGCTCGTCGCCGAAATTATCGACGCTGGTGATGTCGAGCAGGTAATCGAAGGCGAGGTGGTCGCGGCAATATTGCGCGACCGCGCGCAGATCAGCCGGCAGAATGGCGAAAGTGGTCTCGCCGCGGAATTCTGTTTTCGTGAATTCTTTTTCGCGCAGAAAATTTTCGAGCGCGGCGAATATTTCCGGACCACTCATGCGATGACGGCGTCGCGATCGCGGAAGAGCTCGCGCTTCTGGGCGAGGAAGGAACGTTCGCCGGAAATTTTGCTCTGCAATTTCATGAGCCCTTCAAGCAAAGCTTCGGGACGGGGAGGGCAGCCGGAGATGTAGACATCGACGGGGAGCAGTTGGTCGATGCCTTGCAGGACGGCGTAGGAGCGATACATGCCGCCGCTGGAAGCGCAGGCGCCCATGGCGATGACCCATTTCGGCTCGGGCATTTGTTCGTAGATGCGTTTCACGGCCAACGCCATTTTGTAGGTGACGGTGCCGGCCACGATCATGACATCGCATTGGCGCGGCGAAAAGCGCATCACCTCCGCGCCGAAGCGGGAGATGTCGAAACGCGCGGAGGCGGTGGCCATTAATTCGATGGCGCAACAGGCGAGTCCCATCGGCATGGGCCATAGGGAATTTTTGCGCATCCAGTTCATGGCCGCATCGAGGCGGGTGAAGATGATGTTGCCCTCGATTTTGGAATCGTAGGCGGCGGGACGAATTTCGCGCACGGCAAAACTCTAGGGGTGCACTTTGCTCGCGCAACCGGAATTCAGTTGTGGTGGCGGCTCTGTCGGCTGCGAGTTTATAAATGCCAGAAAGCAGGTATCCTGCCACCCTTCGCCCGCTTCTCGCCACGCTGCGCTGCTCGCTTGTCAAAGCAGTCTTAATACCGAACGCGGATGAGAGATAAGCCGCCCGCGGGCGCTACTAGGCGAGCGCGAGAAAATATTTTCCGCGACCCATCAAAGCGGGCATCGATTTCGTCCGCAGCACATTTTTTTTGCCCAACCTGAACCAGCACGCCCACCAGCATCCGCACCATCTTGTAAAGGAAGCCGTCGCCCTCAAACTCCAGGGAAATCAGCGCTCCTCGTTGGCGCAAAACCACTGCGCGTAGGTTTCGCACCGTGTCCGTTTCCGGGGTGCCCCGATTTGCAGCGAATCCGCCGAAATCGTGTCGGCCAACAAATTTCTGTGCGGCCCGTTTCATTGCGGACAGATCGAGCGAGCTCGTAACATGCCAGGCGCGGCCATCTTCGAATGGCGGGAGAACCTGCCCATTCCAGATGCGGTAGCGGTAACTCTTTCCTTTTGCCTGGAAGCGCGCGTGAAACTCAGACGAAACATAGCGGCAGCGCATCACGCGAATTGCAGGCGGCAACAAGCCATTCAAGGCTAAGGTCCAACGATCACTCGTTAGGCGGCGATTCGGCACGTCCACGTGTGCGCATTGCGCCAGCGCGTGCACCCCGGCGTCGGTGCGACCCGCGCCATGCACGCGAACCTCCTGGCCGCAGACCTGCCGAAAAACATTTTCCAGCCGGTCCTGAATCGTGTCGCCTCTCGCCTGGCTCTGCCATCCGGCGAACGGCGTGCCGTCGTAGGCGATAATCAGCTTCAGCCGCGCCGGCATCTACGGGGATTCGCTCGGCAAGCTGTCCAAGTAACTTTGCAGGATGATTTGCGCCGCCACTTGATCGACGTAGCTGCGGGATGCGCGCGTCTTTTTTCCCAGGTCTTGCAGAGCACGATTCGCCGCGATCGTGGTCAGGCGTTCATCCCAGGTCAACACGTCGCACGTCAGCAGCGGCCGCAATTTTTCGGCGAAGGCGAGCGCTTCTCCGGCTGCTTCGCCCACGCTGCCATTCATATGTCGCGGCAATCCGATCACCACGCGCTCCACATTTTTTTCGCGCGCGATTTCAGCGACGCGTTTTAGTGCATCGCCACCCGCGGTCGGAACTGTCTCTACCGGATGAGCCATCAGGCCTAGCTCATCGGATACCGCCACGCCGATCCGAGCTCGTCCGAAATCAACGCCGAGAATGCGCCTCTTGATAGTAAAGCTGCTCACTGCAATTTCTCAGGAAGTTTCCCGACGAGATTCTTGATTTTCTCCGCCTGATGTCGATGACAAATCAACATCGCGTCACCCGTGCGCACGACGATCAGGTTATGCACACCGAGCAGCGCGATCTCGGTGCCATCGGGATTAAAGACAATATTATTGGTTGAGTCCAAAGCGGTAATCGCGCCGTTCGCGGCATTCCCATCCGCATCGGTCTTGAAATACTTGGCCACTGCGCTCCAACCTCCCACATCGTCCCAATCGAACTCCGCTTCCACCACCAGCACGCGGTCGGCCTTTTCCATGATCGCATAATCAAAGGAAATTTTTGGCAATTCGCTGAACCGCTCCCGCATCGTCCTGTTGAAATTGTCCGGCGCGCGCAGTTGCGAGATGAAACTCGCGAGTTCCGGCGTGTGCCGGTTAAATTCACTCAAGACTGACGGCACCGACCAGACAAACATCCCGGCGTTCCAGCGAAAGTTTCCTTTGCGCAAAAAAGACTCGGCCAGATCCGCATCCGGTTTTTCGCGAAACCTAACGACACGATAAACACCGCTCTCGGGCGAGATACCGCGCAGTCGCACCGCTTCGCCTTGCTCGATATAACCATAGCCTGGGCACGCCCACGTCGGCTTGATGCCTATCGTCACCAGCGCGCCGGTTTCCTCCGCCGCCGTCGCCGCAGTTGTTAGCGTTTTTTGAAACGCGGACGTATCGGCAATCACATGGTCGGCCGGCAACACGATCATTGTCGCGGCGTGATCGCGCACCGCCACCCAGCCCGCGCCGAGCGCCACTGCCGCCGCCGTGTCGCGCTTCGCCGGCTCAGCCAGAATATTTTCCGCTGGCAGCTTTGGCATCAACTCGCGCACCGCCGCTTCCTGTTCGACATTGGTCAAAATCAAAATCCGTTCGCGTGTGATCAACCCTTCCAGGCGCTCGACCGTTTGTTCGAGCAGCGTTTGCTCCGCTACCAGCCGCAGCAACTGCTTGGGCCGCGCGCGCCGGCTCAACGGCCAGAACCGTTCGCCGCTGCCGCCGGCAAGGATGAGCGCGTAGATGAGATTGGACATGAAGTAATGAGGCGAACGAGTTCGCGAACCGCTCATGCAGGATCGCGCGAATTCCCGTTTTCCTTTTCAAAAACGAGTCGTATAAGATTAGGCGATGTCACTCTCGATATCCATTCCAAAAACCGGCGAGCAAATCCCGCTCGACGGTTTGCTCGTGCTCACGCGCACGGCCTTGGGCCTCGGCCTTGGTATGCTCGTCGCCGATAAAATTCGCCGTCCTGTGAGACAGGCCACTGCTATTGCCCTCGTTTCCGTAGGCGCGCTCGCGGCTGTTCCGCTTCTCGTCCGCATGGCGACGGACCGAATTAATCGGCCCGAATCCGAACGCGGCAGCCGCAATCGCCTGCGATCCATCCGCGGCGATTCCGGTTATCCTTCCGAAAACGACGTCTATTAAAGGGCCGGTCGCACGCGCTTGATTCCATCCGTTGCGCGGGCTAATCCATTCGGGTCATGTCACGAACGCCTGTCCCGCTGCCTGAGAGTTTGCGCGAACGTTGCGCCGCAATCGCGCGCGAAGAGAATATTTTGCGAGAAGGCGGCGGCAAAGCTGGGCAGGAGCGCCAACACAAGATGGGCCGCCTCCTCGCGCGCGAACGCATCAATCAGTTGCTGGATAAGGACGCGCCTTTTTTTGAAGTCGGGCTCTGGGCCGCATATAGGATGTACGAGCAGTGGGGGAAAATTCCCGCGGCCGGCGCGGTCGCTGGCATCGGCAACATCGCCGGTATCCCTTGCATGGTCATCGCCAACGATGCCACGGTAAAAGCTGGCGCCTTTTTTCCCGCCACGGCGAAGAAGCTTATTCGCGCGCAACGCATCGCTTTTGAATGCGCGCTGCCGCTCGTTTATCTGGTCGATTCCGCCGGCGTTTTTCTCCCGATGCAGGATGAAATTTTTCCCGACGAGGACGATTTCGGCCGCATCTTTCGCAACAATTCCGTCATCTCCGCTGCGGGCCTGCCGCAGTTCGCGGCGATCATGGGTAACTGCGTGGCCGGCGGAGCATACCTGCCAGTGCTCTGCGATAAGATATTAATGACTGAAGGAAGTGGTCTTTACCTCGCCGGCCCGTCTCTAGTCAAAGCAGCCATCGGAGAGGTGATTGAAGCGGAAGATCTAGGTGGCGCCAAAATGCATTCGGAGATTAGCGGCACCGTCGATTTCTACGAAAAGGACGACGCCTCATGTCTCAAGCGATTGCGTTCGTTAGTCTCTCTATTGCCCGAGGCAGAAGCAGCAAAGCAAGGAGCTAAAGAACAAACCTGCCCCCCCGCGAACAAGCCCGAAGCAGTTTACGATTTGATGAGTCTCGATGGTCATAAGCCTTATGATGCGCGAGACCTGCTAGCTTCTGTCATCGACGCTGATTCCCTGGACGAATACAAAGCGGACTACGGTAAGACGCTGGTTACCACTTATGCGCGCATAGGCGGTCGGCCCGTGGGCATAGTTGCCAGCCAGCGCCTGCAAGTCCGCACCAAGAAGGAAGGTATCCAAATGGGCGGCGTTATTTATGCCGATAGCGCCGACAAAGCCGCGCGCTTCATCATGGATTGTAACCAGACAAGCCTTCCGATCATCTTTTTCCAGGATGTCACAGGCTTCATGGTTGGTCGTGATGCCGAACAAAGCGGCATTATCCGCAGCGGCGCGAAATTGGTGAATGCGGTGAGTAACTCCACTGTTCCCAAAATCACCATTGTCGTGGGTGGTTCCTTTGGCGCGGGTAACTACGCCCTTTGTGGCAAGGCCTATGACCCACGCTTCATCCTCGCGTGGCCGAATTCGAGGTATGCGGTCATGGGCGCGGCGCAAGCTTCCGATACGATTTTCAGCGTCCTCGCGCGAGCCAGTGCTCGTGGTGACAAGAAATCGTCACCCGAAGAACTGGAAGAACTGCGGGCGAAGGTAAAAGCGAGTTACGAAGAACAAACCGACATCCGCTATGGCGCGGCGCGCGGTTGGGTGGATGGCATCATCCAGCCGCACGAGACGCGCGATGTCCTTATCCGGCTTCTCACTTATGTGTCACGGCCCATGCCCAAGGCGCGCTTCCACACCGGTGTAGTTCAAGTTTAGTTATCCGAAAATTCCTCGCTGATGGCAGCATTCCTTGCGGAAGCTATGGAAAGGTCTAACGACAGCTTGATGCCGCGCTGCTGCAACGCACGCAAAACTTCCTCCGTCGGCACATTACCAACCAGCTCATCTTGGGCGAAAGGGCAACCGCCTAACCCACCAATGGCGGCATCGAAGCGCCGGCAACCAGCATCATAAGCCGCTAACACCTTCGCGCTCGTTTCTGCGCGCTTGGTATGCAGGTGGACACCTACCTCACACCCTCTTGTCTCAGGCAACACCGCCATCAGCGCGCGCTCAATTAGCTGTGGGTTCGCAACTCCGGCGGTGTCGGCGAGCGAGATGGAAGTAATGCCTAGAGCGCAAATGCATTTGGCGGCCTCGGCCACTTTGTCTTCGCTCCACGCTTCGCCGTAAGGGTTGCCGAATGCCATCGAAATGTAAGCCACCATGGCCAGACCAGCTTCGTCAGCTCGCGCTTTGATCCGCTGCAATACCGCGAGGCTCTCCTGGGGCGTTTGATTTTGGTTTCGGCGCAGGAACGTTTTCGAGATGGAAGTTGGATAACCCAGTGTATTCACGGCGCTGGTTGCGATCGCGCGCTCGGCTCCTTTTTCGTTCACGACAATGCCGATGATTTCCACCTCCTGGAGCGGCCCCAGTTCCGCGAGAACCTGTTCGCTGTCCGCCATCTGCGGAACAGCCTTAGGCGAAACGAAGCTCACTGCATCGATGTGCTGGAAACCCGATGCGACCAAGCCGCGCAAATATTCCACCTTGCGCGCAGTTGGAATCAGACGCTCCAGCCCCTGCCAGGCGTCGCGCGGACATTCGATGATCTTGACGGACTCCATTTTGTGAAGTTAATGCAGGATTATCACCATGCCTGTTATTCTTGTCGAAAAGGAAACGCCACACATCACGCGTGTGACACTCAATCGTCCGGAGCGCCGCAATGCGCTCACGATTGAATTGATGACGGAGCTAACGGCCGCAATCGAGCTAGCGGAAGCTGACAGCAGTCAGCGCGTGCTTATTTTGCGCGGTGCAGGTGCGGCCTTCTGCACGGGGTTGGATCTAAAGGAGGCGGCCAAGGTAGAGAAGGCGCACGCTACTGCCGAGATGGTAGCGCGCACCTTGATCGTGGTTAGCCAAACGCGGCTTATTACGATCGCTGCCGTGCATGGTGCGGCAGTGGCGGGCGGCGCCGGCATCATGTCGGCCTGTGACTTTGTTATTGCCGCCGAAGGAACCAGGATCGGTTATCCTGAAGTAAGGCGCGGGTTGGTCGCCGGCCTCGTTATGACCTTTCTGCGCCGGCAACTGCGCGAGCGCGACATTCGCGAATTAGTGCTCGCCTCAGAATTGATCGATGCGCAACGGGCGCTCGCCATCGGGTTAATCAACCGCGTCGTGCTGCCTGACGAATTGGAGTCAGCTGTGCGGACAGTTGCCGACTCTGTACTACAAGGTGCACCCGGCGCACTAACCAACACTAAGCGTCTCATTGAAGAGCTATGGTCCACCTCGGTGGAGGCGGATGTCCAACAGGCATTACAGCATCATATGCGTGCGCGCGAATCGACTGAAGCTAAGGAAGGTATAGCAGCTTTTCTCGAAAAACGCCCGCCGCACTGGGTCGGCTAAGCAACCGGCAAGGCTACATTCCGAGCGCGGCTAGCAGGCGGCCATCGACTCGGCCGGTTTGGCGCATGCCGTTGTCAGCTTGAAAATGGGCAATCGCCACCTGTGATCGGTCTCCCAGAACTCCATCGATCGCACCGTTATAATAGCCGCGGCGGGCCAAAGCCTGTTGTACTCGAAAAGGAGAAGCGGCGTAGGAGGATTCGTAACCGCGATCATAGGATCGGGCGTAGCGGTAACGGGCAGGAATGAGCGCTTCGCTTCGATAATAGCTCACACCGGGAGAGTCATAATAGTAAGGCGAATTAGCCGGCCCGTAATAGTATCCGCGTCCACGGTAACCGTCGCCCAAGGTGACGGAAAAAGATGAGCGTGGTGCGGAATAGTAACTCCTATTGGTTTGGTACGAAGGTCTCAAAACTTGAATCTGACGTTGCACTCTGGTCTGAACCGGGGCGACCCCCGTCTGCGTCACTATTTCCGCGTGTTTATTCTTTTTATGTTTCTTTTCCTTAGCCGAGGCGGTGGTGGGTGATGCAGCGATAAGAATTGTCAGTGAGAGCGAGCCCACGATGGCGAGAGAGGAGCGTGATAGTATTTGCATAACCCGACTTCTGACGGTGCTGCCTTGCGTTTTATTCAATCATCGTCATGGGCGAGGCTCACAGCAGCGGCAACTGCGTTTCGTCGTGCGCTGGATCGGCGAAGCGCACCCCTACGCCGATAAGGCGCACGCTTTTCGTCGCGCGCGCAAAAGCTTCGCCGAGCAGGAGGCGAAATTGCTCCAGAGCAGGAGGCAATCCCGCACGCTCCACGGTCGTGCGAGTAAAATCGGCGAACTTGAGCTTTACGAATATCTTGGTGACGACGCGGGTCGCTTCTTTCTGCGCCAGGTCCGCCATTAGTTCCTCAAACAACTCCGGGAGCTTCTCTTGGCACTCCGCCAGCGTTTCCAGATCGGCCGCAAAGGTCTCTTCGTTGCTGAGCGACTTGCGCGCGCGGTCCGGTTCGACGGGCCTTTCATCGATCCCACGACAAAGGTCGTATAGCTCAATTCCAAATATCCCGAACTGTTCCTGGAGCTTGATCCGCGACAGCCGCTGCATTTCGCCGCACGTGGTAATCCCAAGCCGTTCCAGCCTCTTCTCAGTTACCTCTCCAATGCCCCAGAGTTTGCGCACGGGCAGAGTCGCCATAAACTTCGGTACTTCCTCCGCGCTAACTTCCAGTTGACCGTTCGGCTTGTTCGCGTCGCTGGCAATTTTCGCTACTAACTTGTTAGGCCCAATGCCAGCGGATGCCGTGAGTTTCGTTTTTTGCAAAATCAAACCCCGAATGACTTGAGCGAGCGGCCCGGGGGCGCCGGGATGGGCGGTCACGTCCATGTAAGCTTCATCCAATGAGAGTGGCTCGACCAAGGGGGTGAACCGACGCAGTATCCCGCGAATGACCGAGGATTCCTTTCGATAAACATCGAACCGCGTTGGCAGCACAATGAGCTGGGGACAGCGTTGCAGCGCCATAAAGGTCGGCATGGCTGAGCGAACGCCAAACTTACGCGCTTCATAATTGCACGTCGTAAGCACTCCGCGCCGATCCCGTGCGCCGCCTACCCCGACGGGCTTCCCTTTCAGCGATGGCCGGTCACGGACTTCAATCGCCGCATAAAAGCAATCCATATCCAAATGGATAATGGCGCGCTTTGATAGCCCTTTCTCCACCAGGTTAGTATGCCTGAAACTGTGACTGGCGCATCTCTGCAATTCATGATCTATCTCTACTATGAAACTTACGTACTTTGGTCATGCCTGTTTCTCCGTTGTTGCGGGAGGCAAGACATTGCTTTTCGACCCGTTCATTTCGCCTAATCCCTTAGCCAAGAATATCGATGTGCAGGAAGTAGCAGCCGATTTTATCATGGTTTCGCACGGTCATCGCGATCATGTAGCCGATGTCGTTGATATCGCGAAACGTACCGGAGCGGTTATCATTACCTCTTATGAACCGGGGTGCTGGTTCGAAAGCAAGGGCGTCAAGAACGTTCAGGCGATGAATCATGGCGGCGCGGCCAGGACGCCTTTCGGTCGCATCAAGCTAACAAGCGCCATTCATAGTAGCTCCATGCCTGATGGCAGTTATGGTGGCAACCCATGTGGCTTCGTGGTCGAATCAAAGGACGGTCATTTCTACTACTCGGGTGATACCGCTCTGACTTATGACATGAAGTTGATCGGTGAAGGGAGTAGGCTTGACTTCGCCGTCTTTCCAGTAGGAGATTTCTTTACCATGGGAATCGAAGACGCTCTGCGTGCCGCCGAGTTTGTCGGAGTGTCCAAGCTCGTTGGCGTACACTACGATACCTTTCCTCCGATTCAGCTCGATCGCGGTTTTGCTTTACAGGCGGCACGCGCTGCGGGCAAAAATTTACTCCTTCCATCGATCGGCGAGACCATTGTAGTATGAGAGCGTATGAAACAATGTCGCCGAGCGTCTGTCCAAGTAAATACGGTTAGCGTTGTCGTCGCTTTCCTATTCATTACGCTCGGTGTGACGGCTCGAGCAAGAGAGCCTGGCATCCCGCTACCCGGGCGCTATGCCGCGCTGCTGGCTAAGTCTCATTTCGCGCCGTTGCCGGAAGCGCACGGCGAGCGGACGAAACTTCCCCCTCAGTCGGCGCGTCTTTCGGTGCGAGCTGGTGGTAACTCCGAAATCTTCGCCGGTTCGTATCGTGCGGCGGCTAAGACCTCCTTCGCCGCCGGAGTTAGCGGCAGGGTTCGCACCCTTGATTCTCTTTTCGACGCTTTGCCTGATGATACGCAGATGGCGCGACAGTTCCCAAAGCTACTCCGCAAATCGGGTAACGTTACGGAGCGCGTCCTGTCGGAGAAACGAAACGTCAACGTCCAAGCCTGGATTTATTGGGTACGACCGGAAAGCGATCGCGACTTCCATGTCATTCTGGGGAGCACCCCCCAACTCACTACGACGACCGTTTTCATGAACAGTGAGGTTTCTGGATTGCCGGCTGCTCATCCAACAAAAAGTCCATTTCCGGCCCGGCGTAGCGACATCCGGACAATTCTGGCAAGCCATCGCAATGAGAACGGCCTTTTCCGCGAACCGGTAGAGGTGAGGGTCACTGGATCGCTCTTGTGGGACGGCGAACATCGCGCACCGAATAATGTCGGGCCGCGAGAGCTACGGCCATCCAAAGCCTGGGAGATTCATCCGATTCGTCAGATTGTGGCGCGTTGAAAGGCTTTCCTTTTCGGAAAGCATCTCTACCCTCATGGAACTATGAAATCTCTCGTGGCTGTTCTTTTCCTTATCATATTTCTCGGCTTCGGCTTTTGCGCGCGCGCTCAGGCGCAGTCTCCCTCTCCCTTTCCCTCTCCTGGTATTGTCACGGTTCCTTCTATCGCGCCCGACGCAGATCCGGCGACGGCGACCAAAGCGTGGCTCGACACGGTGCCGGCCGATAAGCGCGCCCAGTCGGATGCCTACTTTGAAGGCGGCTACTGGCTTCTCCTTTGGAACTTCCTTCTTACCGTCGCAATCTCCTTGTTCCTGCTTGGCTCGCGTATTTCGGCGCGCCTCCGCGATTTTGCCGAACGCACCACGCACTTCAAAGCCCTCCAGATTGTCCTCTACGCAATTCCGTTTATTCTGCTGACTGCGCTTCTGCAATTTCCGCTAAGTGTCTATGAGCAGTTTATTCGCGAGCACACCTATCATCTGTCCACGCAAAATTTCAGCCAATGGCTGACCGAACAACTTAAAGGGCTGGCGGTCCAACTGGTTATTACTTCGCTGGCGCTGATCGGCCTCTACGCCGTCTTCCGTCGCGCCCCGCGCACCTGGTGGATTTGGGGAACGCTGGTCGCAGTGGTATTTCTCCTAATTGGGGCTCTTCTCGCTCCCGTTTATATAGAACCTATTTTTAACACATACAAACCACTAAAGGATCCCGCGATCAACGACCCGATTCTCGCCATGGCCAGGGCGAACGAGATTCCGGTGACCCAGGTTTTTGAGGTGGATGCTTCCCGTCAATCCAATCGAGTTAGTGCTAACGTCGCTGGCTTTCTCGGCACTACCCGAATTGCCTTAAATGATAACCTGCTCAAGCAATGCACGCTCCCAGAGATCCGACAGGTCATGGGTCACGAGATGGGGCATTACGTTCTCAACCACTCGACAAAGCTGATCCAGAGCTTCGCCCTTTTTATCCTGCTCGGATTCGTCGCGGCGCGAAAGGGTTTCGCTTTCGCGCTGGGACGTTGGGGGGAGCGCTGGGGGGTGCGCGACATTTCCGATCCAGCCGGTCTTCCCTTGCTAACCCTTATTTTCGCAACGGTGTTCTTTTTGCTTACGCCGCTATCTAACACCGTAACGCGTACGGCAGAGCGTGAGGCGGACGCGTTCGGCATCAATATCTCGCGCGAACCGGATGGGATGGCGGCCGTGGCGCTAAAGCTGGGCACCTATCGGAAGCTGGACCCGACACCAGTGGAGGAGTTTATCTTCTTCGATCATCCAAGTGGCCGAGCGCGTATTCGCATGGCGATGGATTGGAAAGCGGCGCGTTTGCCTTGCGGTGGTCAGAATTGAGCGAAGGTGCTCTGGACCTGGACAAGCCTGCGCTGAGAACGACGAAATAACCGTCGCTTTGCACCCTTGCGGTAGGAAAATCGCGCAACGCAAAAAAAAGGCTTGCCTGTGGAATAGTGATGTAGTTAACTACATCACTATATGAAACACAGTAATCAATCGGAGCGATCCCTCGCACTTCCCTCGTAAGGGCATCGAGAAGAAAGATGAACCATGCGTGGCACGACAATCAGCCGATTTACCGACAGCTTCGCGACCGGGGCGTCCACATGATTCTCGACGG
>JBDUCP010000112.1:0-6084 GCA_040003405.1 Verrucomicrobiota bacterium | reverse complement strand
CTTCGTAAAGCGCGGGATCGTTCTTCAAGGCCTCCTTGCCAGCGTCGCGACCCTGCGCCAACTGCGTCCCTTTATAGCTCAGCCACGAGCCGCGTTTCTCGATGATTTGTTTTTCCAAGGCGAGATCGAGGAGCGCACCAGTCGAGGAAATTCCCTCGTTGTACATGATGTCGAACTCTGCCTCTCGGAACGGAGGCGCGACTTTGTTCTTCACGATTTTCACGCGCGTGCGATTACCGGTGACGACGCCATCGGTCTGCTTGATCGCGCCGATGCGACGGATATCGACGCGCACGCTGGCGTAAAATTTCAGCGCCTTGCCGCCGGGAGTGGTCTCGGGATTGCCGAACATCACGCCGATCTTTTCGCGAATCTGGTTGGTGAAAATGCAGCAGGTGCGTGCTTTAGAAATGAGCGAGGTGAGTTTGCGCAACGCCGCGCTCATCAGGCGCGCTTGCGCGCCCACGGTGACGTCGCCGATTTCGCCTTCTAGTTCTGCTTTCGTCACCAGCGCGGCGACCGAATCGAGCACGATGACATCGAGCGCATTTGACCTAACGAGCGTTTCACAGATGCGCAGAGCTTCTTCACCGGAACTAGGTTGCGAGACAAGCAGGTCGTCCAAATTAACCCCGAGCCGACGCGCATACTGCGGGTCGAGCGCGTGTTCGACATCAATGAACGCGGCGAGCCCTCCGCGCTTTTGCGCCTGTGCGATGACAGTCAATGTCAGCGTGGTTTTTCCCGACGATTCCGGACCGAAAACTTCCACCACGCGACCTCGCGGAAATCCGCCGACGCCCAGCGCGCGATCGATCAGGATATTGCCCGTGGGGATAACGTCGATATCGACGATGGAAGCATCCCCGAGCCGCATGATCGCGCCGTCGCCGTAATCCTTGGCGATTTGTTGAATCGCCAAGTCGAGATTCTTATTGCGCGCGGCGGTGATCTTTTCTTCGCTCGTTTTTTCTTCGGTTTTCGTGGCCATAGGAGAACTCTGTTAGTACGACTGCCGCAGAAGTTCGCCAAGTAAAAACAAAAGGCCGCAAACCCTCGCGGCTTGCGGCCTTTCGGTAATGTTAAAACAAACTATTACGCCACGGCGATCTTGCGCGGCTTCACCTGCTCGGATTTCGGGAGAGTCAAAGTGACGACGCCTTGAGCGATCTGCGCGCTGATTTTTGCGGAATCGATTGAGGGATCGAGCTCGAACGAACGCCGGAAATTTTCCGACCGCGATTCACGATGAAGGAGCGTGCCCTGCACCGCGGGCATCGCGCGACGTCCGAGGATGGTGAGCTGGTTGTTCTCCACCCACATCTCGAGATTCTCTTTGCTCACGCCCGGCATTTCCACCTGGAGCGTGTAACCATCGGCGTTTTCAAGCACCGTGGCCGCGGGCGTGATGAATTGCTCGGTCGTCTGGCGCTCGCCGTTCTTGCTTCGATTTTCACGAACTAAAGTGTCCATAACAATTTTTCCTTCCTTAAAAAAATTGGCGGTTAGCTGACGTTGACTTTGATTTGTTTCGGCTTCGCTTCCTCCGCTTTCGGGAGCGTGATTGTGAGAACGCCATCTTTGTAGGTAGCATTCACTTTGTTCGCATCGATACGCGTCGGAAGCGTTACGCTGCGACGGAATTTTCCGGTGAAGCGTTCCGTGCGCGTGGACTTTTCGGCCTCGGCACCCTCGCCTTTGCGTTCACCGCCGATGATCAGCATTCCGTCTTGTAGGGAGACTTCGATATCCTCTTTGCGCATGCCGGGAAGCTCGACGACGGCGACGACGTCGTCGCTGTTCTGATAGAGATCGAGCGCCGGAGTCCAGCCGCTAAACAGTTGTGTCTGCCGGCCCGATCCCGCCCAGAAGGGCGACTCAAAAAGAGTGTCGAGTTCGTCGCGCAAGTTGGCCCATCGATCAAGCGATGGCCACATCGCGATTTCGGGAGTTTGGTAACGAATTAAGCTCATATATTTTCCTTTCGTGATTTGGTTTGTTTGAAAATCTGACTCCTTTGTTATTAGCGAAATGGATGCCACCCTTTCGAAGGGCGAGGGCAGGAGAGTAACTGATTTGTTAGTAGTAATTTATCGGTGGCTGTCCGTCATTGAGCGGCCTTTGCTTTAGCACTAATTGTCCCGCTCTGGGCAATCGGAGCGGCGTCACGCGAGACAAAATATCACTTCCGCTTTGCTCGAAGTTGCGTCACCGCATACCAGTGGATGATGACGCAAGATCTTCGTGATGAAATGATCATGCGCGCGGCATTACGCGAAGCGCAGAAAGGGATCGGGCGAACCAGTCCCAATCCTGCGGTCGGCGCGGTGTTATCGGTGAATGGGAAAATCGTTGCGAAAGGCTATCACCGAGGCGCAGGCCAACCACATGCGGAAGTGGAATGCCTTCGTGCTTTCGCCAGGCCGGCCCCGAAAAATGCGGCGCTCTATGTGACCTTGGAACCCTGCTCCACTCGCGGCCGGACCGGCGCGTGCACAGAAGCAATTATCCAATCGGGCATCCGGCAGGTGGTGATTGGCGCGACAGATCCGAACCCCGGACATGCGGGGCGTGGGATGAAAATCCTAACGCAAGCCGGGGTTTCAATTCGCGTTGGAATCCTGGCGCAAGAGTGCACCGCGCTGAACGAAGCTTATAACAAATGGATCTGCACCGGGCATCCCTTTGTCATCGCGAAATGCGGTATGACGCTCGACGGCCGATTGGCGCGGCGGGCGGGCGAACCTCGCTGGATTACTTCCGCCGCGTCGCGCCGGCACGCGCAGGCGTTGCGAGCGCGAGTGGATGCGATCTTGATCGGCGCGGAAACCTTGCGCACCGATAATCCGCGCCTGACCGTGCGCGCTCAGCGTCAGGCGAAACAGCCTTGGCGCATAGTGCTCTCACGCTCGGGATCGTTGCCAACGAGCGCTCGTCTTTTCACCGATAGATTCGCTGATCGCACGATTGTTTATCGAAACAAAAACCTTGCGGTGGTGCTGAAGGAATTAGGCAAAAAAGAAATCACGAGCGTGCTTATCGAAGGTGGCGGCGACATCCTGGGCCAGGCGCTGGACCAGAAACTAATCGATCAGATTCAATTGTATGTCGCACCGATTTTTACGGGCGGCCCAGTTGTCGCGTTCTCCGGAATGGGTGCCAGGTCCACCGTGGGCGCAGCGCGCATTCAGCGAGTAGGCTATCAGCGGATCGGCCAGGATATTTGTGTCACGGGATACCCGACCTACGACACGGCGATCATTGAATAATTCACGGGGGCGTTGCGTCTTAGCTTTAGTTCAAAACAACATCAACTCAAACAAGGAAGGCTAGACATGAATTGGAAAAAGTTTCTCCTCATTGGCTTGGCAATTAGTGCATTCGCGTTCGTAGCGGCGCCGCGCGCCGAAGCGGGCGTCTCGGTTGGAATCGGGTTCGGAAGCCCGTCGGGATATGGCTACGGAGGCTACGGATCCTACGGATACAGCTATCCCGCTTATTATCCGTATGGCTGTAGCTCCGGTTACGGTTACGGTTATGCGTCCCCATATTACGCTCGGCGGGTCGTTTACGTTGCGCCGCGCTACTACACGCATTACAGCCGCTACTCTCGGCACCACCGGCACCATCATCATTATTGGTAAGAACTGCGCGAGGAACGCGTCGACTAGAGGAATGCGCTTTCGAAGTCGGAACTGATTTCGTCGGCTGCCACCAGGTCATCCATCTCGGCAAAGAAATTGTCCTCTGGCGCGGCAATCATTGCCGGTTCTTCTACGGGAAAGCTGGCGACCTTGAGTGGGGATTTTGGTGATTGCATAATGGCGAACGCCACGATTGCCGTGACGACGCTGACCGCCGGAATGAGGCGGCGCGGCCTGAGCCAGTCGCGCCAATCCACGCGTGTTCCGGATTGACGGATCTCGCGTGTCGCGTTACGCGCAAAGAATGGCGAAATTTTCGGCTCGGCCGTTTGTCCGAGGAGGTCCCACAATTCTGGATCGTCGTCGCGCTTCATAATTCAAAGATGGAACTCCGACGGGATGCCAAAGTTGCGGTGATCGTCCCGCGCCCGGCACGCTAAGTCTCCGGGGCTTCAAGGAAGCCCTCAAGCTGCCGGATGCGTGTCGGATGCCGCATTTTGCGCAACGCCTTAGCCTCGATCTGGCGAATACGCTCGCGCGTGACCCGGAATTGTCGGCCGACTTCTTCCAGCGTGCGACTGTAGCCATCGACCAGGCCGAATCGTTGTTCCAGCACCTGCCGCTCGCGTTCCGTTAGCGTTTCCAGCACGTCTTTGATCTTCTCCTTCAACAGGGCGATTGCCGTCATATCGCTCGGATTATCGGCGCCCTTGTCCTCGATAAAATCGCCGAAGTTTGTCTCGTCACTTTCCCCCACGGGCGATTGCAGTGAGATCGGCTGCTGCGCCATTTTCAGCACCGCGCGCACGCGATCGACCGGCAGCAAAATCTCCTCCGCCACCTCTTCCGGCGTCGGCTCACGCCCATATTCCTGCACCAACTGCTTTTGCACACGCATCAATTTATTGATCGTCTCGATCATGTGCACCGGGATGCGGATGGTACGCGCTTGATCGGCGATGGAACGGGTGATCGCCTGCCGAATCCACCAAGTGGCGTAGGTGGAAAATTTGTAACCGCGCCGGTACTCAAATTTTTCCACCGCTTTCATCAGCCCCATGTTTCCCTCCTGGATCAAGTCGAGAAAAGAGAGGCCGCGGTTGGTATATTTTTTGGCGATGGAAATGACCAGGCGCAGGTTGGCCTCCACCATTTCCGTTTTGGCGCGGAGCGCCTTATGCAGCCAGTTTTTTAGCGCCCGGTATTGCTCGGTGTATTCGTCATGCGAAAGCCAGAGCGAATTTTCCAGCTCGCGCGATTTCAGGTTGAGCGCGGCGCGAGCCCCTCTTCCACCCGGACTGTTGCTGATGTCCGATTGCAAACGCGTCAGCGTGAGAAATTTTTCATCCGCCAGATAGACGAAATCTTCGATCACCTTCTGCTTGAAAAAGAATTTGGGGTACAGCTTTTGCAACGAAACGACCGCTTTCTGAAAAGTGCGTACTTTCCTGGGCTCGCGCCGAGGGGAGCGCAGAATCTGCCCATATTGTTGGCCGATGGCTCCGCTTAATTTCTCCACTTGTTTACAGAGCCGCTTGAGCATTTTCATGTAGCGCTCGCGGCTTTCGATTTTTTTATCGAGAACGACGCGGTCGAAACGCTCGCCGCCCTCCATCAACTTGTGCGCCAGATCGAGATGCGCCTGCCCGATAAAGCCGAAGCAGTTGATCACGCGCTGCACCATCAGTTCCGCCTCTTCGATGCGCTTGGAAATTTCCACTTCCTGCTCCCGGTTCAGCAGGGGGGTTTGCCCCATTTGTTTGAGATACATCCGCACCGGATCATCCAGGATGTCGAGCTTTACCTCCGGCTTTTCTTCTTCCTCTTCCTCTGATTCCTTCTTGCCGTCCTTATAACGGTCCACCTCCGATGCTTCAATAATGTCGATCTCCATCCGGCGTAGCCGCGTCAGGATCGCGTCGAGCTCATCCGCATCACTCAAATCGGGCGGCAGCCCTTCGTTCAGATCGTCAAAGGTGAGATAACCCTGTTCCTTCGCCAGCTTGATCAGGCCGCGAATGCGGCTCTGCACGTCGCCCTTAGGCACGTCAAACATCTCGTCGTCTTCCAGAGCGATCTGGCCATTTCGCTGCTTGGCCAGAGGCGGCAAAGAGCGCACTTTTTTCTTTTTCGCCCCGGACTTTTTGGCGACTGTTTTTCTCTTCGCGGTTGCCTTAAACTTCTTCGCTTTCTTCGCGGCGGCAATCCGGCTGCGCTTCGCCTTCTCCGTCTTCTTCAGCGGTGGCCGGCCCGGTGAACGTTTTTTCGGATGCTTAGGCAAGGCTTGGTGCTCTTCGGGATTTGCTTCGTTGCCTGCGTTCGCTCAAACCCTCCAGCGATCGTCAGGTATCGAGCACGCGGGCAGAGGAAAGCGGCGAAATTTCGCGGAGCTGTTCTTGCAGGTCAAGAATTTGTTTCTGCAGATTAATCTCCTCGCCCG
>JBDUCP010000111.1:0-6098 GCA_040003405.1 Verrucomicrobiota bacterium | reverse complement strand
TAGAGCAGCTGATTTGTAATCAGCAGGTCGTCGGTTCGAATCCGTCTGCCGGCTCAGTCTTTTTACCATTAACTAATCATGCCGAGCCCGCATACTGTCGCTGAAGCAATTCGCCTCCTACAGATTCTAGTTTCCTTATTTCTCGCAATTCTTTTTCTTCAATCGGGCATCGATAAAATCATCGATCGGCGCGGCAATTTGGAGTGGCTGAAAGGACATTTCGCCAAGAGCCCACTGGCGGGAATGGTGCCGATGATGGTCACCGTAATTACGCTGCTCGAGATGGTGGCCGGCGCGCTGAGTGGCGTTGGTTGTGCCTTGATTGTTCTGACGCGCGACTCCACGTGCGCCTTTTATGGCGCGGTGCTCGCTGCACTCTCCATCATCGCCCTTTTTTTTGGCCAACGCGTGGCCAAGGACTATGCTGGTGCCGCTGTCCTGGTGCCTTATTTTCTAGTAACGCTCGGCGCTATTTACCTACTTGCGCTACCTTGAGAAAAACAAACCACGGGGAACTCTGCAAATTGCATTGACACGCGTTCGTCGAAACTCGTAGGAAACATCCATGAAGCGATTCCTATTCAGCCTTCCACTCTTTTTTACGGTAACGAGCATGCTCGCGCAGACAGCGACGCCGGATGAGAGTCCGTTCGAGGCAGCGAGCGCCACGCCAAGTGCCGCGGAAGCAGTTGCCGGTGGCATAGCTGCATTGGTCGGCGGGGGAGTATGTTGCTTCGTTTGGATCGGCATGATCGCGGTGTGGCTTTTTGTAGCCATTTGGATAATGCGCGACGCGAAGAATCGGCAATCGCCTAATGCCACACTGGTCACTGTGCTCGGTTGGCTGGCCTGGCCGATCGGGTTAATCGTCCACCTCGCTACCAGGCCTAAGGTCAACCTTGTGCCATGCCCCAACTGCAAGAAGAAACGGCCCGAAGGCAGCTCGGCCTGCCCGCACTGCGGCCAGCCGTAACGAAACATTCCGTTTGGATTTATCGCGTCGCCGCGATTGCCCTGGCAGTCGCGGCGATTTGCGATTGGACGCAGCCACCTCGTCGGCAGGTTTCTGTTGTCCTTTATGAGAAGCTCGTAATAGGAGGTTACCGCTTACTCGTTAGGCCTGCCACCCATTATTTTGTGCATTGCCGCTTCCAGCCGACTTGCTCGCGCTATTCTGTTGAGGCTGTGCACGCTTATGGTTTGCCGAAAGGTCTCTGGTTAACCACTTCGCGGCTATTCCGCTGCCTGCCTTGGGTGCCATTCGGAACACGGGATCCTATTCCGCTTCTACCAAAGAACAGTTAGTGGATCTTATCGCGACAGAGCGCTGCCGCTACCGGTAGCCGTTCTACTTCTTTGCCTGGCGCGGATCGTCAGCCTGATTCACATACTTAATTTCAAATGGACCCATGGCGTTGATTTGCACGACCGTTTCGCCAGTGAACCATGCGAAATGCTTCATTCCCGCTGGCATCACCGCAAAGCTGCCGGGTGTCATTTCTCGCGCCGCGCTTTCGTCGAACTTATCGCCCATCCCAAGATGCAGGGTGCCGGAGATGACGGTTACCAACTCCGCCGCCGGATGAGTGTGCGGGGCTATCTTGTAACCATCGGGCGCCTGTAGGCGAACGGTAAAGGATGCCTTCTTGCCGGGATCGCCGTCGAGCACGGCTAGTTTCGCTCCGGCAGGAAATGCCGGCGGGGCATCGCCCCACGTGATATCCGCAGGTGCCAGTATTTTGTGCTCAGCGGTCGCCGCGACCGTGGTGGTTTTGTCACTCGCTTCTTTGGAGCCTTCCTTCTTCTCTTTCGCGAGGGCGAAAGACGACAACGCGCAAACCGCGCCCGCTAGTAGTGCAGCTATAATTGTTTTCATAGTTTTTGATTGGTTGATTGGTGTGGTTGATGCCGACGACAAACCGGATGTCGTCGCTCTAATCTATAATTCGCAATCAAATACCTCGGCCGTCAAGCCGTTTTAGCGAATGCTTCAGCCTCTCACTCATATTGAACGTCGAGTATCTCCAACATTTCTTCGCCTGAAGGAAGCTCAAGCCAAACGCGCTCACCTTGCTTGCGATTGAGCAGCACCTTTGCCATCGGCGATAACCAGCTAACCCAGCCGCGGTCGACATTAACTTCATCGACTCCTACAATCCGGTAGCTCGTTTCTGCACCATCGCTTTCGCGAACTGTAACTGTTGCGCCGAAGTGCACACGGTCGGCCTTTGCGGGAGGCATCACAATTTCGCTTCGGCCGCGCTACTTCCACTAACTGTTGAAGCTCCTCGCGTAACTTTTGCGCGCCTAGTGCGGTAATGTAATTCTTTGTACCCGGCGTCAGTGGCGAAACCAACGGGGGCAGATCGGGAAGATCGGGACCATTAGTTTCCTCACGGGTGAAAGCCTTGCTCATACTACTTCATGGAGTGGGAGATGGAATGGGAAAGGCGAATGTCGCGGCCGGGGACGAAGAGGGCGGTGGACTGGGAGTAGGAGTAGGGCTAGGTGTCGGTGTAGGAGTAGGTGTAGGAGGCGGCGGAATGATGTTCTCCCAGTGATGTAATGGGACGCCGGTTCCGCCGATTTCCTTGACCAAGGCTTCGCATCGCGCCTGTAACTTTTCCAAGTCAGGCGGACCAAAAGGAGTCTCAGCCGTCCCAGGAAAAATAAGATAGGTTACTTTAAGGTCACTAACCGGTCGGTTGTTAGGCGTGGCGAGAGCGTTGATCTCCTTTGCGATGCGCAACGATGCTTCGCCGGCCTTGTCCGGTGGGCCGACATCACCAACGATCGCGGGGTAGATCGCGGCGCCCGAAATGACCAAGGCGTAGTCACCAGTCTTGCCGCCGTCACCTTTGGCAAAGCCAGAAGGAAGCACCACATAGGGATCCGTCGCACCGATGAGGAAGCTATATCTTTTCAGCATCTCAATCTCATCGCGCAACCCGGCGATCGCGCTCTTCAATTCGCGTTTGCGTTCCATCGATGCCGCCTTTCCCGCCATCTCTCCTTCGTAGCGCTTTATTTTTTCTTCCGCCGGGCCGAGGTAGGGATTAGGCGCGGGCGTCTTTTTTGCCCAGCGATAACTGGTCGCTGGTTTAAAGTTAGCCGACACGCCAGAACCCGCCGGCAATCGATCTCCATCGGAACCATCCGCGTCCACATCCATGTCGGATTGCAGGAGCAGCACGCGACGTTTGCTTTCGGGATGACGCAATTGCAGCACCGTCTGGCAATCGTAGAAGTTGTGGCGCGAAAGGAGTTGATCGAGCCGAACGAGATTATCACGCAACAACTTCAGCTTCGTGTCGTAAAGTTCCTTGAAGAGCGGCGATACGGCTTCGGGCGTTAGCATCGCCGCCAGGCCCGGCATTAGCCGCGGCAATTCTGGACTTACTTTTGCCAGTTCTTCCAGCGACTTGTTAGGGGTCGGAACGCGCGCCTGTAATTTTAGCTCCAGCACGTAACTCTGCGGATCGGCCCGCTCCTCCGAGGCCGCGCCGCCCGGCCCCGGTTCCACCGCCGCATGCACGGTGATGCCGCTAAAAAGACGCGCCGTGTCGAGCCGCTGGCTGCCTATGACCGGAGTCTTAGGTGATTGCGCACCGGGAGTTTTTTCCGGGATGATGACCTCCACCGGCTCGGCCGGCGCGAGTTGCGCGCGATGCCACCGCTCTAATGAAATCCATCGCAGCACGATGGCCGCGAGCACAGCGAAAAGCAGAAGAAACGCGAGACGCCGCAACGTCCTAAGACGAAATCTTCGCACGCGTCGCCGCTACTTCTTCATCCAGGCGGCGATCGCGACGATGAGACCGATCACGCTCAAGATGGACATTAGTCCGGCTGGCATCATGTGCCCTGTCTTGATGAATTTCGGAACGAATTGGCCGGCCAGCAGCAGTGAAACAATCGCCGCAATCGCGAGCCCGGTGACAATCTGGGCCGGGAGGATGAACGCGGCGATGAGCAGAAGAATCCCTGAGATCGATCCCGCCACGATCGAAGCGGTGCTTCCCGCTTTTACGAATCCGATAATGCCGCCCACAATCGTGAGCAGGCCGAAGATCACGAAATAAATTTTAGCTGCGCCGATCATGTAATTGCATTGTGCTCTGGCATCGATTTGAACGCAAAAACAATCACACCGTCGCCGACCTTCGGTGAAGCATTCCGATTTTGGTTGAAGCTCGGATTTATTTCCTTCGGCGGACCGGCCGGGCAGATCGCAATCATGCAGACGGAGCTGGTCGAGAAAAAAAAGTGGATCAGCCAGTCGCGATTTTTGCACGCATTGAATTTCTGCATGCTCCTCCCCGGACCGGAGGCGCAGCAGTTGGCTATCTACGTCGGCTGGCTCTTGCACAAGACCTGGGGTGGCATCGTGGCCGGCGCGCTCTTTGTCATTCCTTCCATTTTCATCCTTTGGGGATTGAGTTTCGTGTATGCCGCCTACGGCAACGTCCCGTGGATCGCCGCGATCTTTTATGGATTGAAGCCGGCGGTGCTGGCGATCGTCGCCTTCGCCGTTATCCGCATCGGAAAAAAATCGCTGCGGAATTTTGTGCTGTGGAGCATCGCCGCGCTGGCGTTCATCGGGATTTTTTTCTTTAAGATCCCGTTTCCGGTAATCGTGCTCAGCGCGGTGATCATCGGTTGGGTGGGCGGAAAATTGTCGCGTGAAACATTTGTGGCCGCGGGCTCGAACAAGGTCGCCGACGAAGACGAAGCGCCGCCGCATGTGCGACCGTCATTCGGCCGAGCGCTTCGCATTTGCGTCGTGGGCGGGTTGTTGTGGTGGCTGCCCATTCTCGCGCTCGGATTCTGGCGTGGCTGGGATCACACCCTGTTTCAAGAGGGGTTATTTTTCAGCAAAGCTGCGGTCGTCACATTCGGCGGTGCCTACGCGGTGTTGCCATACGTCGCGCAGCAAGCAGTCGAAAATTATCACTGGCTCGCGACCGGCCAGATGATGGACGGCCTCGGTCTGGCCGAGACAACGCCCGGGCCGCTCATCATGGTGCTGCAATTCGTCGGCTTCATCGGCGGCTGGAATCGCGCGATGGGAATGTCGCCGCTGCTGGCCGCGACCTTGGGAGCGTTCATCACCACCTGGGCAACGTTCGTGCCTTGTTTCCTCTGGATTTTTCTCGGCGCGCCGCACATCGAACAATTGCGCGGCAACGCGAAGATCAGCGCCGCGCTTTCCGCGGTGACCGCCGCCGTGGTCGGCGTGATCTTGAATCTTGCCGTGTGGTTCGGACTGCACGCGCTTTTTCCCGATGGAAAAAACATCGATTGGTTCTCGCTGACGATCGCCGCGGTCGCATTTCTCGGAATGCTGAAGTGGAAATGGAACATCATTCCAGTCGTGATCGGTAGCGGCGTAGTTGGGCTACTCTGGAAACTTTCGTCTTGAGTATTCGCGGGGCGGGCGCAAGTTCCGCTCCCATGCGACTCGATTTCATTCGGGAAGTTTCTTCGCCCTGGCGTCGCCTTTTCGCGCTTGGCTGCATCGGTGCGTTTCTCGTCACGATTGCATTGTCCGCCGCGCCGCGGCTGCACGAACAACTGCATCCGGTCCAAGGTGCCGAACACAATTGCGCCGTGACGCTGCTGTCACTCGGAAATTGCGACCAGACTTCTTGCGAGCCGATCACGATCGCTCCGCAACTGCTGCCACCCGATGCAGCATTTTCTCATCACCACTTTCCGTCCGTCACGCTGTGCCTCGAATTTTCCCTGCTCGAGCACGCGCCGCCCGCCCTCTCCTGACCGTTGATTGATGCCGCATCATGCGGCCGACGGCTGTCGTGCGTTTCGTTAGGCCGTCGCATCAACGCGCGCAAACGCAGTTGTTCGTTTCGTCATTCATTCAGGAGATTTCATGAGAAAAATATTTTTTGCAGCTCTCGCCTGTTGCATCACAACAGGGCGAGCTGCTGATCAAACCGCCAGCGCCACGGAAGTCGAAGCGCTGCGGCAACAAGTGCAGTCGCTTACCGAGCTGGTGCAGACATTGCAGCAGCAGATGAAAGAGCAGCAGGCCGCAACGGAAAAAAATAATTCCACCGCGCCTACTCTGCCGCAGAACC
>JBDUCP010000110.1:0-6115 GCA_040003405.1 Verrucomicrobiota bacterium | reverse complement strand
GAATTTTTTAATACAAATCACTGGCATGGCTTCGACTGAAATTATCTTAACGGAAAACATTCCCGGATTGGGCGCGGAGGCGGATGTCATAAAAGTGCGCCGCGGTTATGCGCGTAATTTTCTTCTGCCGCAGGGCAAAGCCTACGAAGTGACGAAGCGCAGTCTGCGGCAGCTCGACAATCTAAAAGCGAAACGCGCCTCGCGCGAATCGGCGGAATTAAATGAAGCCGAAGAGCTTGCGCGCCGGATCGGAAAATTGAAAGTGACGTTCACGCTGGAGACAGGCGAAACCGGCAAGGCGTTTGGATCGATCACCGCGCAAGACCTGGTCAAGCGTTTGAAGAACGAGTTGGGCAACGACATCGATCGTCATCGCGTCGTGCTCGAACACCCGATCAAGACGACCGGCGAACATGAAGTGCCGATAAAGCTGCATCACGACGTGATGGCAAAATTTACTTTTCAGGTAAAACCGGCGAAAGAAGAAGCGCCGTCGCACGAGCCGACCGGCGAAGTCACCGAGAAAGCCCGACCAACCAGGAAACGATCCGAGACAAAATAAATGGCTACTGAACCGTCCCTTCGGGGAGGTCAGCAGTCTCGTAAAAAATCGGGCCACGAGCCCGGCCGAGGCTGGCCGGAAAAGAATGGCGGCGTCAACGGAGGCGGGTCATTCACATCTTCCTCGCAGGATATTCACAGAACCCTGCCGCATAGTATCGAGGCCGAGCAGGGCGTTCTTGGTTCGATGTTGATCTCGCCGCGCGAAACGATCGCGGAATGTGTCGAGAAAATTAACGAGGAATATTTTTACGTCCCCGCCCACCAGACGATTTATACCGTGCTGGTGGAATTGTGGAACGCCGGTCAGGGCATCGACCTGATCACATTTACGCAGGTGCTGCGCGATCGGAATTTGCTCGAAACGGTCGGCGGCGCCGCGGCGGTGACAGCTCTTTTCACCTTTGTGCCGACGGCAGCCAATGTCGCCTATTACCTCGAGATCGTTCGCGACAAATACATCCTGCGACAAATCATCGCCGCCTGTACCGAGAGCGTGCGCCGGTCGTTCGAGGAGCAGGATGAAGTGCACAACCTGCTCGACGAAGTGGAGCAGAAAATTTTTGCGGTGGGCGAAGACCGCTTCAAGGGACAGATGATCCCGATGAAAACGCAGGTCATGGAAGCGATCGACTCGATTGAAAAACTTTACGAGCGCAAGGGCGGCATCACGGGGATTTCCACTGGTTTTGCCGAACTCGATCGCATGACAGACGGAATGCACGCTTCGGAAATGATCGTGATCGCGGCGCGCCCGAGCATGGGCAAAACGGCGCTGGCCATGAACATCGCCGAGCACGTCGCGATTGAAAACAAATTGCCGGTCGCGGTCTTCAGCCTGGAGATGAGCAGTCAGCAATTGGTGCAACGGCTCCTCTGTTCGCGCGCGCGCGTTAATCTGCAGAAAGTACGCGATGGCTTCCTGGCCGAACGCGATTTTCCCAGCCTGACAAGGGCCGGATCGAAACTCGCTGAAGCTGAGATCTTCATCGACGACAGCGCGGGACTGAGCATCCTAGAATTGCGCGCCAAAGCACGACGGTTGAAAGCGCAGAAGAACATCCAGCTAATCGTGGTCGATTATCTGCAGTTGCTCCGCTCACCCACCCGACGCGCGATGGAGAATCGGCAGCTCGAGATTTCCGAAATTTCCGCGGGCTTAAAAAGCCTGGCCAAGGAACTGAAGGTGCCCGTTCTCGTTCTGGCGCAATTAAATCGGCAACCGGAAGCGCGTTCTGGCGGGAAGCCGCGCCTGAGCGATCTGCGCGAATCGGGCTCGATCGAACAAGATGCCGATTTGGTGGGATTACTCGTTAGGCCGGAAATTTACGAAGAGGATGAAGACGCGCGCGCCGAGAAGGCCGGCGAAGCGGAGCTGATTATCGCCAAGCAACGCAACGGTCCGGTGGGTGAGATCGCTCTGACTTTCCTCAAAGAATTCACCCGCTTCGAAGATCGCGCACGGAACGTGAGCGAGCCGCACTAGGTCAATCTTCCGGCTTCCCGCGCAGTTTCTTTAGGCTGCCGCGGCGGCGTTTTGATTCCAGAATTCGTTTCTTAAGCGCCCGTGGCCGCGGCGAGCGCCGACGGCGCGCTTTCTCGCGCTGGGCGATCTTCGCCATCTTTTCTTCACGCTGGCGGCGTTCGATGGCCTCGAGCAATCGCTCGCGCGCGAGCTTGCGGTTGAGCGCCTGAGATCGCGAATCCTGCACCGTAACGCTGATTCCACTGGGTCGATGCCGCAGCGTTACGGCGGTCGAAACTTTGTTTACGTTCTGACCACCTGGCCCGCCAGAACGCGCGAATGTTTCTTCGAGATCAACATCACGGAGACCTAACCGCGCCATACGCTCGCTGTGTGCCGGGTCATCCATAGCGGCGGAATTTCTGCCAAAAGGCCGGCCAACTCTCGCGCAGGTCGCGACACAGGAAAATTTCTTGGTGGTCGTGTGACTCCTCGTTTGCCACGCCGTAGCGATTAGTGATGTGGCCGGCTAACTCACATGAGGCAAAGGTGTCCTCGAGAAATTTGCGCGACAAACCCACGACGATCAGCGTTTCGGGCGGGGGATTCCCGTAGCCGCGCGCCCAATAAGAGTTGATGCCGCTGATCGCTTGCGGCAAACCGAAACGAGCACCGTAGAGATTGATCGCGCCCGCTTCGCCGTAATTTCCGGCGAGAATCGACACACGGGTGCGCTCCTCCGGTGGAAGGGAATCCCGAATGCCGGCAATCGTCTCCACCAATTCCGGCCAACCAATTTCCTCACGGAGATCGCCATTGATTTTCACCGTGGCATCCCACCACCGAGAATTGATTGGTGCGAGCGGAAGCACAAATGCAATGACAATGATCATGTCGATCGCGAGCGCGCTCCACGCCGTCGCGCGTAAAACGTTTGCGCGGCCACGGCGCCACTTGCCTAACAAGTCCTCTCCCCACACCGCACCCGCGGCGTACAACATGGGATAGGCTGGCGCGAGATAATAGCCGCGACCTTTTGCGATCAAAAAAATCGTGAACGAAACCACAAACATCCAGCCGAGGGCCCGGAAGCGATGACCCGCCTGCGCGGAAAAATAAAAATGCAGGCCAGCAAAAGCGAGCGGCAAAGCGAGCAGATTGAGCAGCAGTTGATCCGGTAAGAAATCTTTAGTGCGGCCGATGCGCACGTCGCGTTCGTGAATGTGCCGGAGAAACTCCAGCGACACGAAATCATGGCGCAGTTGCCAGAGAAAGTTCGGCAGAAAGATGAGCACAGACAGTGCGACTCCGATCCAAAGCCATTTGCTTTTCAAATGCTGGCGCAAATCCGTGAGCAAAACCCCTGCAATAATTCCCGCCGCGCAGACGAGGATGCTGTATTTCGTCAGCATGCCGAAGCCGATCGTCCCGCCGATGGCGACCCACCAGCGCGGATCGTTCGATTTGCAGAGGCGAACGATAAAATACGCGGTCGCGACCCAGGCAAGATAATCAAACGAGACATATTGCATGAGGCTGCCAGCCGCGAGGGCAAATGGCACCGCGGCGCTCGCGGCGATGAGTTGCGCGCCGCGCCGACCGCCTAGCTCTCGCGCCATTAAACCGGTGAGCAAGACCGACAGCGCGCAGGCGAGCGCGGCGAAAAAACGAAACCCGGTTAGCGACGTTCCGAAGATTTGCAGCGAGACGCGGCCGAAGAATGGAGTGACCGGCGGATATGCGACATAACCCCAGGCCAGATGACGCGCATCGTCGAGCGTGGCTAGTTCATCGCGATGAAAGCCGTAACGCCCGCCTACGAGCAGGTGAATGACGACAGTTGCCGTCGCGAGATAAATGAGAACGGCAACATCACCAGACTTGTTTCGCATCGATAGCCTATTCGTTAGGCCGGAGGAACGTTTTCGCGGCCATGACGCAACACCCGCGCCATCCACAAAAGTTCGTCGAGAAACCTGTTTGTTCGCCCGATGAATTTTTCATCCAGCAACTCCCCATTGTCGTCGAAGGTGTGCTGCACGCCGCCAAAATTCACGTCGGTAGAAATAGTGACTAATCCCAACTCGCGCATGACCGGCAAGAGATGTTCGATCACGCGTGTGCCACCGAATGGGCCAGCCGAAACGCCGCAAATCCCGACGGCTTTGTGGATGTACTCCTCGAGGTTGGTGTCGAGCGCGTGCTTCAATAATCCGGGATAGCCGTGGTTGTACTCCGGCACGACGAGAATCAAGCCGTCGCACCGCGCGATCGTAGCAGAGAATTTTGCATCTTTGATTTGTTCCCCCGCGTCGTTCACCGATAAACCGAGCGCACGCACATCGATCAATTCCGTTTCAACGGCGGCGCGTTTCTTTGTTTGCTCCAAAACAAAATTCGCCGCGTGCTCGCTACGTCTTCCCTGCCGTGGTGTCCCAAGAATCACCGGAACAAAAAGTGGTGAGCCCATAAAAATCTAAAACCGCAGATGCTTCACTGTCAGCCCGTGATTGATCAATTCAGTGAGCGAGTCGATCCCGATGCGCAAGTGCAGGTCCATGAATTTCAGCGTCACGACTTCATCGCTAACCGCAGTCTTCACCCCTTCCGGCACCATCGGTTGATCGGAAACAAGCAGTAGTGCGCCCGTTGGAATTTCATTGTGAAATCCGGTGATGAAGATCGTCGCCGTCTCCATGTCGATGCCCATGCAACGGATGCGCGCGAGATATTTCTTGAAGGCGTCGTCATGTTCCCAAACGCGGCGGTTCGTCGTGTAAATCGTGCCCGTCCAGTAATCGCGATCGTGATTTCGGATCGTCGTCGAGATCGCTTTTTGCAATGAGAACGCCGGCAACGCCGGGACTTCCGCCGGAAAATAATCGGTCGATGTTCCCTCACCCCGAATCGCCGCGATCGGCAAAATTAGATCGCCGAGCTTGTTCTTCCGTTTCAAGCCGCCGCATTTTCCGAGAAAGAGCACTGCTTTGGGTTTCACTGCGCTCAACAAATCCATGACCGTGGCCGCTCCGGCGCTGCCCATGCCGAAGTTTAAAATCGTAATGCCGTTGGCGGTAGCGTTCGGCATGGGGCGGTCGAGACCGCGCACTTCCACTCCGTGCCATTTTGCGAACAACCCCACGTAGTTCGTGAAGTTCACCAGCAACACGTATTTCGAAAAATCTTTCGTCGCGGTACCGGTGTAACGCGGCAGCCAATTGGCGACAATGTCGGCCTTTGCTTTCACTAGCGATTGCCGATGTGCAAGGCGCGCTTCTCCACCGCCAGCGCGGCTTCCTTGACCGCTTCGCTTAAGGTCGGGTGCGCATGCACGGTGCGCCCGAGATCTTCCGCGCTGCCACCGAATTCCATCACCGCCACTGTTTCGGCGATTAACTCCGAGGCCGCGTGCGCGAGAATGTGCGCGCCGAGAATGCGGTCCGTTTCCGCGTCGGCCACAAATTTGACGACACCTTCGACATCCTCACTGGCAAGCGCGCGCCCGTTCGCACGAAAGGGAAATTTCCCTATGCGCACCTTCATCCCTTTCTCCTTCGCGAAATCTTCGGTGACGCCCACGCCCGCCAGCTCAGGGTTCGTATAAATGACCCCGGGGATGACCTCGTAATTCACGTGGCCTGCTTTACCGGCGATCATCTCGACGCAGGCGATGCCCTCTTCTTCCGCTTTGTGCGCCAGCATCGGACCGGCGATGACGTCGCCGATGGCGAAGATGCCTTCCACGTTCGTGCGAAAATGTTCGTCCACTTTTACGCGGCCGCGATCATCAAGCGCGACACCGAGTTTTTCGCCGAACACGCCTTTGGCAAACGCGCGGCGACCGACCGACACCAAAACTTTGTCGGCCTCGAATTTCAGTTCTTCACCGCCTTTCGTGGCGGTCGCAACGGCGCGGCCATTTTCGACTTTCACGCTGCCGACTTTCGTTTCGAGATGAAACACCATGCCCTGCGCCGTGAGCGATTTCTGCAGCATGTTCGCCAGCTCAAGATCGAAACCGAGCGCGATGCGCGGAAGAAATTCCAGCACCGTTACCTCGGAGCCGAGCCGGCTCCAGACCGACCCGAG
>JBDUCP010000109.1:0-6255 GCA_040003405.1 Verrucomicrobiota bacterium | reverse complement strand
CCCGGTCCATCCGAAACACATGGCCGAGCTTTTGATGGAGGCATTGTAATAGGCTGTATCGCGACGCGTGACCGACCAAACGCGGTCCATGAAAACCCAATCACTTCTGGGAATTGTTTGGAACCGGCTGCGTGGTGCCGAAAGGGTGCGCAAAAACCACCGGCGTTTATCATTTCACCCGCGCAGGCGAGAGCTTGCACTTCACGCTGGTGCAGGACCCTTGCAAACTTCGCGTGAAGAATGTGACTCAGGATTGGCATCGGAAATAATTCGCTGATCGCAACCCTTTCGTTCGATTGCCCGCCGGCAGTTTTCGGGCAATGCTGCACGCTTCGCACATGCCCGACCGCGCCTTTCTCCTAGCCATCGATCCGGAATTGCAGCCGGGCGCGCGCAACGCGATCCGTGAATGCCTGCGCCTGCAACCGGACGAACGCATCACCATTATCACCGATGAGGCGACGCGTGAAATCGCGGCCGCGCTTCAACGTGAAGTGGAGGAAGTGGGAGCAGCGCACGCCGTTTTTGTTCTCGAAGAATATGCGGAGCGTCCGCTAACTGACATGCCGGAAAACATTCTGGAAGATTTAGCCGGATCACAGGTCAGCATCTATTGCGCGCAAACCCAGCGCGGCGAACTCGGCTCGCGCATCCAAATGACCGCAGTGGTGAACAAACATCGCCTCCGGCATGGCCACATGGTGAACATCAACCACCAGATCATGCGCGAAGGAATGCGCGCGGATTTTCGCGCGATAGAGGCGCTCAGTCAGCGGCTGGTCGAACGCGCGCGCATGACGAAGCGTGTTATCTGCCGCACCCCGAATGGCACCGATTTCGTGGCGGATCTTTCACCCAAACTGAAATGGCTCAAGACCAGCGGTATCATCACAGCGGAAAAATGGGGCAACCTTCCCGGCGGCGAAATTTTCACTTCGCCTTTCGACAGTAACGGCACGTTCGTGGTCGATGGCGTGGTGGGCGATTACCTTTGCCAAAAATACGGCGATCTGGAGGCAACGCCGCTCACGATTGAAGTCGAGAACAACCGCATCCGCGACATGCGTTGCGAGAACGCCGAACTGCTCGAAGAATTTCGCGCTTACACCAGCACCGATGAAAACAGCAATCGCGTGGGAGAATTCGCCGTCGGCACCAACATCGCGTGCACGCATGTGATCGGGAATATTCTACAGGACGAAAAAATTCCCGGCATCCATATCGCCTTTGGTCACCCCTACGCCGAACACACCGGGCAGAATTGGATTTCGAAAACGCACATCGATTGCGTGGGCCGAAATTTCGATATCTGGTTCGACGAGGAAAAGATTATGACGGCTGGGAAGTTTTTGGTTTGATAGGCGCTGATGGATCCCGCGCTTCGTTCGCGCTTTAACGCCGCGTTTTCACCCGATCGCCACGCGGCGCTGCGGCGTTGCGTGGCGGAGACTGAACGCTGGCCGACCGACTTTCCGGTGTCGGAGTCGCCGATTTTTCTCACGGCAGATTTCACGGAGGAGATAACCAACGCGGCCGAAGAAATCGTTGCGCAACTGCGTACGCCAGAATTTGCGCGTCACGCTCGCACTGCAATTCCATCGGGAATGGATGTCCCGAACGAAACGCCGCACCCGATTTTCATGCAGGTCGATTTTGCCGTCTGCAATGACGATGGCCGCTTGACGCCGCGGCTCATCGAATTGCAAGGCTTCCCGAGTCTCTACGCTTTTCAGTTGATGCTTCTGCGCTGCATGTGCGCCGCCTATCCCGCGATCCCACGCGATTGGACACCATTCTTCAGCGGGCTCGATGAAGAGAGTTACGCGGCGCTGCTTCGGCGTGTCATTCTCGCTGATTCGCAGCCGGAGAATGTCATTCTGCTTGAGATCGACCCCGAGAAACAGAACACGCGCATCGACTTCGCCTGCACCGAAAGCCTGCTGGGCGTCCGGCCCGTTTCCGCGACGGAAATCTCAAAGCGCGGGCGACAATTATTTTATCGACACGACGACCGCGAGATTCGGATCGAGCGGATTTACAATCGGGTAATTTTCGACGAACTGTTGCGCCGTCCCGACTTGAAAATGACTTTCAATTTTCAGGACGAGCTCGATGTGACCTGGGTCGGTCACCCGAATTGGTATTTTCGGATCAGTAAACACTCGCTGCCGTTCTTGAAAACGAAACACACCGCGCCGGCCTTTTTCGCGGACGAGTTTCCGCCTAACGAGCAGTTACAGGATTTCGTGCTCAAGCCGCTCTATTCATTTTCCGGACTCGGTGTCGACTTGGAACCAACGCCAGAAAAAATCGCGGCCTTGCCCGATGCGCACGCGTGGATTTTGCAAAAAAAGGTGCCCTACGCCGAATTTGTTCCGACCCCCGAGGGCCCGCGCTCCAAGGCCGAAATCAGGATGATGTTCATCTGGCCCGAGGAGGGCGAGCCGCTGTTAGTGAACAATCTCGTCCGTATGAGTCAGGGCAAGATGATGGGCGTAAAGTTCAACCAGAATAAAACCTGGGTCGGCTCAAGCATCGCTCTGCATCGGTAGCTGCTACTTTAGCTCTGCATTCGTTTCAGCGAAGGCATTTACGGCGAACTCCAGATCTTCGCGCGAATGCGCGGCCGATACCTGGGTGCGCACGCGCGCGGCGCCGTGCGGGACGACGGGATAGAAAAAGCCAATCACGTAAACGCCTTTTTCGAGCATGCGCGCGGCGAATTTTTGCGAGAGCGCGGCGTCGCCGAGCATGATTGGAACGATGGGGTGCGTTCCCGGCTTGATCGTTAGGCCGCGGCTGGTTAGCGCTTCGCGAAAATATATGGTGCTCGCTTCCAGTTTGTCGCGCAATTCGGTCGATGCGGTCAAAATCTCAAGCGCCTTGAGCGATGCAGCCACTACTGCGGGTGCGATTGTGTTCGAAAATAAATAGGGCCGCGATCGTTGCCGGAGCAGTTCGATGATCTTCTTGCGGCCACTCGTATATCCGCCGCTGGCGCCGCCGAGCGCTTTGCCAAGCGTGCCGGTAATGATGTCGATGCGCCCCATCACGCCGCAATGCTCGTGTGTGCCGCGCCCGGTCCGTCCCAGAAAACCGGCAGCGTGGGCGTCGTCGATCATGGTCAGCGCGTCATATTTTTCCGCGAGATCGCAGATCCCTTCCAAGTTTGCGATCGTTCCATCCATCGAGAAACAGCCGTCGGTCGCGATCAAGCGAAACCGCGCTTTTTCAGCAGCGCGCAACTGCATCTCCAGGTCGGCCATGTTGTTGTTCTTGTAACGAAACCGCTGCGCTTTGCAGAGGCGAATGCCATCGATGATGCTGGCGTGATTTAATTCGTCGCTGATGACAGCGTCCTCGGCGCCCAGCAACGTCTCGAACAAACCACCGTTCGCGTCGAAACACGACGGATACAAAATCGTGTCTTCCGTCCCGAGAAATTTCGTGAGCGCCGCTTCGAGATTCTTGTGGATGTCCTGCGTGCCGCAAATGAAACGGACCGAAGCCATGCCGAATCCGTGCGTGTCGAGCGCTTCTTTCGCCGCCGCAATCAGCGCGGGATGATCAGCGAGCCCGAGATAATTATTAGCGCAAAAATTCAGAACGGTGCGCCCGTCGGAGATCCGGATTTTCGCATTCTGCGGACCAGTGATGACGCGTTCCGTTTTATAAAGACCTTGCGAACGAATTTCCTCGATCGTTTCTGCGAGCTGCTGATCAAATTGCGCGAGCATGAATCCAAAATAGGCAGAGGAACATGAATCGACAAAGCCAATCCAAACGTTGGCCCCAAAAAGCGAAAAATTAGTATTGCACGGGGTTGTGAATAACTGTTAATAACTCTGCGATCTCCATTGCTTAACCGGAACTTTTCTCTTTTCTGTGTTGCCCTCTGCGCGCTCCTCCTGAGCGCTTGCGGGACCACGCCGAAGCACGTCAGTGCTCTCCCGAAATACGAATCGCCGTTGGCGAAGCGCGATTTCCAGAATGTTCGAACGACGGCGTACACGCACACGGAATCGGACCATCTTCCGTATGGCAGCCACAATGCGCTCGGCGGACAGCTTCATGGGGCGAGCGGCGCCATTCAGCGCGCAGAATATGTTCCGCGGGCGATGCCGGCTAATGAGGACATGTCGGACTACAGGCGAGCATCTTATTCCCAAGGCTCGCTTCAGCCATTCTCGTTAGAAGAAACGCGGACGACCAAAGTGGTGAAGACGAAGCGCGGCAAGCGCGTAGTGGTAGTGACGAAGCGGCCGCAGATCGGCAGTGCGGCGGCTGATTGGTCGCGCTGGCCGGCCGGCACCGTCTTTCGCCTTCTCTCCACCGGTCAAGTTTATCGCGTGGACGATTACGGTTGGGCGCTCGCTGGACGCAACACCATCGATCTCTACATGCCGACGCGCAGCGACATGAATAACTGGGGCGCGCGTGAGGAGGGGATCCAGATTCTGCAATGGGGCGATCCGCAGGAAAGTCTGCGTTTGCTTCAGGGACACCAGGGTTACCGGCACATTCGCCGCATGGTCTTCGAGCTCGAGGGCAATGGGGAAGCGGCGGCCGCGATGCAGTAGTCGTTAGGCCAAGTTACTCAGGTTTTTCTTGAAACAAACGCTGAGCGGATCGTCGCGATACCTCCCGTAAGGCGCGATTCGCTCGTAGCCCGCGCTCTCATACAAACGGATTGCGGGCGGTTGTCGCAATCCCGTTTCCAATTGCAACGCGTCGTATTTCAACTCGCGCGCGATCTCTTCGAGTGCGCTCATGATTTTGCGGCCGATCCCAAGCTGTCGCATTTTCGGTTCGACAAACATACGACGCACTTCCGCGACATTATCCTGTAACGGACGAATCGCACCGCAGCCGGCAACTGCCCCATTCACGTTTGCAATTACAAATGCAGAACGCGCGCTGGCAAAATCGATCGCCAGGAATTCATCATGATCGATGTCGCGATAGAGTCCGTTTAGTTCGGCCCAGGAAAGTTCGCTCAATCGCAACGCCGCTTCGCCGCGCGGATCGACGCGATCGATGGAGATCACACCTTCCAATCGAGAACTATCTTTCCGGAGTTCCCGGATTTCATCAGTTGGAACCCTTCTTCGAACTCAGTGTAGGGAAAGCGGTGGGTGATGACGGGCGAGATATCGAGTCCGCTTTGGATAAGCGCCGTCATCTTATACCAGGTCTCAAACATCTCGCGGCCATAAATTCCTTTGATCGTTAGGCCGTGAAAAACCACAAGGTTCCAGTCGATCGCCGCGCTACCTGGCATGATGCCGAGCAGGGCGACGCGGCCGCCGTTGACCATGACATCGAGCATGTCGGTAAATGCTTTCGGATTACCCGACATCTCAAGGCCGACATCGAAGCCTTCGCGCATATCGAGCTCGTGCATGGCGTCGGTCAGCTTGCGCTCGCGCACGTCGATGGCGAGGGTCGCGCCCATTTTGCGCGCTAGATCGAGGCGATAAGGATTCACATCACTAATGACAACTTTGCGCGCGCCGGCCATGTGCGCCACGGCCACTGCCATGCAGCCGATTGGTCCCGCGCCGGTAATGAGCACATCCTCGCCCACGAGATCGAAGGATAAGGCGGTGTGGACGGCGTTGCCCAGCGGATCGCAACACGACAACACCTCGAGCGGAATTTTGGGATCGCAGCGCCAGAGATTGCTTACCGGCACTGAGACATATTGGGCGAAACCGCCGGGGCGATTGACGCCAATGCCTTGGGTGTTGGGACAGAGATGACGTCGACCGGCGAGACAATTGCGGCAATGTCCGCAGACAATGTGCCCCTCCGTCGTGACCAGATCGCCCTCGGAAAAATCGCTCACCGCACTGCCGATCCGATCAATGACGCCGACGAATTCATGCCCGATCACCATCGGCACGGGGATCGTCTTCTGCGCCCAGGCGTCCCAATTGTAAATGTGCACGTCGGTGCCGCAGATCGATGCTCGCTGCACGCGGATGAGCACATCGTTAGGCCCAACTTCCGGAATGGGAACTTCCTCCAGCGCAAGGCCTGGCTCCGCTTTGCGCTTCACCAGCGCGGGCATTGTCTTATTCACGCCGTTGAGATTAGACAACCGCGCAGTCGGCGCAATGTTGTTCTGCCTTCTGCGCTTGCCTTTGCCGGCATCATTTCCGATGGTGCAGCGAATAGCCGAAACGCTCGATCCAGGCAACTCGGACTTGACTTGGCGGCCAGTCGATATCGAAATATTTTGCGCCGCCGAAC
>JBDUCP010000108.1:0-6305 GCA_040003405.1 Verrucomicrobiota bacterium | reverse complement strand
TTGTTTTTGTAGATCTAAATACGATTCCAGAATCTTCGATCGCGAGCATTGAAATCTTCGCATCACCAAGAAATTCTAGCTCCCAACTGTGAAATCCACCTATCTCTTTGCCGCTGTTTCCATCGCAATTACCGGGTTACTCCAGGCCGCGCCGCCTTCCGATCAATCCATCAACGAAATGATGCAGGTGTTGCAATCCGAGAAAATGTTTGACGCGATGGTTGCGCAAATGGACGCAGGGATGAAGACGGGCATGGAACAAAGCTTGCAGGGAAAAAAGCTGAGCGCTGAGCAAAGGGCGGGGGTGGAAAAATTGCAGGGGCAAATGAGCACCATTATCAAAGAAGAGCTTTCTTTTGCTAAGACAAAGGATTTCTACGTTCAGGCCTACCGAGACACTTTCACTCAGGAGGAAGTAAACAGCATCATTACTTTTTATAGCTCACCTGCCGGAAAGGCCCTGGTCCAAAAGATTCCGCTCGCCATGCAGAAGGCGGGCTCACTTATGCAATCGCGTATTGCTCCGATAGTTACTAAGCTGCAAAAAATGCAGGAGGATTTGGCCCAGGATCTAGGCAAGCCGGCGGAAGCTCAGAAGGCTAAGACGGAGCCTCCCAAGGCCAAGAAACCTTAACTGGGTTGGTCGGCCGTCGCTGTTAGCATAAACTCGCATGCAAGATTACGTCGCGGCCTTGATGGCGGAAGTAAAGGCGAAGAACCCTACGGAACCGGAATTCCACCAAGCTGTCCAGGAAGTAGCTGAGTCGCTGGCGGTCGTGCTCGAAAGACATCCTGAGTATCGCGCCGCCAAGATTCTCGAGCGCATGATCGAGCCGGAACGGGTGATCATGTTCCGCGTGCCCTGGCAGGACGATAAAGGAAACATCCACGTGAACCGTGGCTTCCGCATCGGTATGAATAGCGCCATCGGACCCTACAAGGGTGGACTTCGCTTTCATCCTTCAGTTAACTTGGGGATACTTAAGTTCCTGGCGTTCGAACAAGTATTTAAAAATGCGTTAACTACCTTACCCATGGGCGGAGGCAAAGGCGGCTCGGATTTTAATCCGAAAGGGAAAAGCGATAACGAAGTGATGCGCTTCTGCCAGGCTTTCATGGCCGAGCTATCCCGCCACATTGGACCATACCGCGATGTTCCGGCCGGGGATATTGGTGTAGGTGGGCGCGAGATCGGATACCTCTTTGGCATGTATAAGAAGCTGCGGAATGAGTTTACCGGCGTGCTCACTGGTAAAGGTCTGGGTTGGGGCGGCTCACTTATTCGTCCGCAGGCGACGGGTTATGGCGCGGTTTACTTTGCCTCGGAAATGCTCAAGACCCGCCACGAAGGGCTCGAAGGCATGACCTGCCTTATTTCCGGAAGCGGCAATGTGGCGCAATACACGGCAGAGAAGCTCCTTAATATGGGCGCGCGTCCAGTTACTCTTTCTGATTCCGGCGGCTACATCTATGACGAAGCGGGAATCGATGAGCAAAAGCTTAGCTTTATCATGGAGTTAAAGAACGTCAGGCGTGGGCGGATTGCGGAATACGTGGATAAGTTCAAAGGCGCGACTTACACCCCACTCGACCCGAAACAGGATTGCAATCCGCTGTGGAACCACAAAGCGCAATGCGCTTTTCCCAGTGCGACGCAAAACGAAATCAACGCGAAGGATGCGGCTAATCTTCTTAGAAATGGCGTTTATGTTATCTCGGAGGGCGCAAACATGCCTACTACCATCGAAGGAGTTAACCAGTTTGTTGACGCCGGCATTCTCTACGGCCCTGGCAAGGCGGCCAACGCCGGCGGTGTAGCTACTTCCGGTCTGGAGATGGCTCAGAATAGTATGCGCATGTCCTGGACGCGCGAAGAAGTCGATAGTCGTCTGCAAATGATCATGAAAGCAATCCACAAAGTGTGCTACCAGACTGCGGAGAAGTACGGTACGCCGGGTAACTACGTCAACGGCGCTAACATCGCGGGCTTCCTGAAGGTAGCGAACGCGATGATGGACCAGGGCTTGGTCTAGCCACCTACCTGCTGATAGAACTAAAGCGCAGCGCCTGATGCAAGCGCTGGGGCAAGTGAGGCAGATTGCGCCGCTCGATCAAATAGGTGATCACACCAGCTAGTTCTTTGTAGATGTAGTTCTTGTTCACCGCTCCTTGCAGGTATTGTTCACCGCTGCTCCCGCCGGTGCCGATGCGTGTTCCAATCATGCGTCGGACCATCTGCAAATGACGGTAACGGAAGTTGGCCAGTTGTTCATCGATTTCGATCAAGCTGTTAAGAAGCGCGAAAGGAAGACGAAACAAAGGTTCATCGCGATAAAGCATGATGAAAAGAGCGGCGCGAAGCGATTCCGGCGAGAAGTCGCCCGCTCCGGTGTGGAAAAAAATATCGTCGAACTTGGCCAGCAAGTCACTCTTCTCATCCCGCTCTGAGAGACTGGCCTCGTATAGCTTGCGATAGCTATGCCAGAAGCTGGCGTGGTTTGGCACAGAAGGTTCGGCTGGAGCTCCACCCTCCCACTGCTGCCAAAAAGAGTCGTCGAAGAAAGGCGTTCTTCCCAACCATTGTTCTACTAACTGCAGGAGGGACGTAGTTTTCTCAGCTTCGACAATGGTGTCATAGTCTTCCTGCTTAAAGCCTCCCATCTCGGTATGCTTGTAGTAGTCCGGCCGAAACCGGTTCTCCATGCGTAAGCCCAGAGTAGCTTCGATCTGCCGGAATTGTGTGCTTTGAAAACCTGATGCCCCTTCCAGACTGGAGCGAAAGTCGAGGAAATCCAAAGGCGTCATCGTTTCCAGCACGTCCACCTGATGGTTAAGTAGCTTCCAAATTTCGACTATACGCTTCAGGCGATGCACCACTACATTCATGTCCGGCCCATTATCGTCCGCCAAAGGCTGGCTTAATACTTCACCGCACGCATGCAACTCGTGCAGAATTTGTTTGAACCAAAGCTCGTAGGTCTGGTGGACAATGATGAAGAGCATTTCATCATGCGCCTGAATCTTTCCTTCGCTGAGACTAAGGGGTCTCTGTAGAGTGAGAAGCTCTCCGACGCCGAGGTAACTGCCGTAGTAGGCGGGTTCTTTCGAGCTGTTAAAGGGGCACTCCATGATCCTGTTTAGGCAGCTGCATTCGGTTCCGAAACAGTAAGATCTTCGTAGGTCTCGCTCACAATCTGGTCTACCACGGCTTTCATGTCGTGGGTGCGTTCCCACACCGCGAGTTGGCGGTCCGCGCCCGTGCCTTCGCGCAGGATTGTTTCGACATGCTCAATGCAGCCGCGGCTGCCCAGTTCCTCTACTTCGGCTGCGACGAAATCTAAGATTTCGTGGATCAAGCTGCGAGTGTCGGTTTCCTCCTCGCGGCCAAAATCGATCAGAGTGCCATCCAATCCGTAGCGCGATGCGCGCCAGCGGTTTTCATCGATAAGGCGTCGCCGATAAATGCGGAAGCTTAGGTTTTGCCGCTGTAGTTTGTGCAGCTTGGAAACGATCGCCTGGATGACCGCGGCGAGCGCGAGGGTGTCGGACACGCGGGATTGCGCGTCGCAAATGCGGAATTCGAGCGTATCGAAAAACGGATGCAGCCGGATGTCCCACCAAATTTTCTTGGCGTTATCGACGCACTTCGTCCGCACCAGCAGCTTCAGGTAATCCTCGTACTCCGAGAGGCTTTCAAACGCATCGGGAATGCCGGTGCGCGGGAAACGCTGGAACACTTTTAACCGATAACCTTTGAAGCCAGTGTTGCGTCCCACCCAGAAAGGGGAGTTCGCTGATAGCGCGTAGATGTGCGGGAGAAAATAGCGCGCCTGATTCATGACGTGGATCGCTGTCTCGCGATCCGCGATGCCGACGTGCACGTGAAGCCCGAAAATCAGATTCGCCCGCGCCACCTGTTGCATGTCCTTCACGATCGTCTCGTAGCGCTCGCCTTCAGTAATCGCCTGATCGTACCAATGCGAGAATGGATGCGTGCCGGCCGAAGCGATCTTCATTCCGCCGCGGGCGGCGAGCGTGGCCAGTTCGCTGCGCAAACGGATGACCTGCTCGCGCCCATCATCCGTCGTGCGGCAAACATCGGTGCCGATCTCGACCACCGATTGATGCATCTCGGGCTTGATCCGCTCCTGAAGCGTGACCTTTCCTTCGCCCAGGATCTCCTGGATGTGCGAACGCAACTCGCGTGTCTCCGGATCGACGATCTGGAACTCCTCCTCGATCCCGAGAGTGTAAACGTGATCTTCAGCGATCATCCGACAATCATCTGCAATTCGTTAGGCCAAAGCGCTCAGCGTTCGCTGGGTCGCGCCGGCCTGGATGAACTTGCCCCAGCTCAAATTATCGCGACCAGGAACATGCTCGCGCGCTTTGCGGATCGCCATGTCCGACACGGCTTCAACCACCCATTCGAAATTCGCCTGGCCCACACTCGTTACCTCGGCGTCCGGCGCGGGATTGCAGAAATCGATCGCGACCGGAATGCCGTCGCGGATGGCAAACTCCACCGTATTCAAATCGTAGCCGAGATATTCGTTCAAAGTCCGCACGCCGGCCTCGACTTTCTCCAGAATGTCTTTCGGCGCCTGCCAGTCGGTCACGTAACGCAAATGATAAGGATGGCGCGGCTCGTAATTCATCACGCGCACATTGCGCTGATCGATCGAGTAACAGCGGAAGTACATGTCGAACTTCACTTCTTCCTGCAACATCATCACCAACTGTCCCGTCTCGCTGTAGGCGCGGAAAAATTCTTCGGAATTATTCAGCTTATAGACATTCTTCCAGCCGCCGCCGGCGAACGGTTTGAAATACGCCGGCCAGCCCACATAGGAGAACATCCCCTCCCAGTCGAGCGGGTAGGCGAGATTGCGAAATGAGTTGTCGTTCGTGTCCGTGGGAACTTGATGCGATGGCAGTAACACGGTGCGCGGCACCGCCACGCCGATCTTCGTCGCGAGCGCGTTGTTGAAGAATTTTTCGTCCGCGCTCCACCAAAACGGATTGTTCACTACGGCCGTCCCGGTCAGTGCCGCGTTCTTCAGGAAGCCGCGATAGAACGGCACATCCTGCGAAATGCGATCGATGATGACATCGTACCCGCACGATTCGCCTTGCACCACTTTATCGATGCGGACGAATTCCGCGGTGATGGCCTTCCCGCCGGTTTTTGTATTTACCCGATCAACAAATGCCGGCGGGAAACTGTTTTCCTGGCCGAAGAGAATTCCGATTTTTTTCATAGAGCTGGTGTCCAAAGGTACATAGCTTTGCGCCGATTTCACTCATCACTTGCCTTCATAAGCGCGTTGCAGCGCCGCGAGATCAAACTTCTTCATCTGCATTAACGCATGCATCACTCGCTGTGATCGGAGCGGATCGCTGTCCTGCATCCATGCCCACAGCTTCGTCGGCACCACCTGCCAGGAGAGGCCATACTTGTCCTTCACCCAGCCGCACTCCACTTCTTTCCCGCCGCCGGCCGTTAGCTTCTCCCAATAGTAATCAATCTCCTCCTGCGACTCGCAGTTCACCACGAACGAGACCGCTTCCGTGAACTTGAATTGCGGCCCGCCGTTCAAAGCCACGAACCTTTGTCCGTCCAACTCGAACGCCACCGTCAGCACCGAACCCTTTGGTCCGGGACCTTCCTCACCACAACGCGTCATGCCGGTGACTTGCGCATTCTTGAAGACCGAGACGTAGAAATTCACCGCCTCCTCGGCCTGACCGTCGAACCACAGAAATGGAGTTATTTTTTGCATGGATTTTAATCATCGACACCAGCGAAGATAGCATTCGATCATGCGCGCGAAGTCTGGACAAGGTCGGCATGTTCGTCGATGCGTTTTTCTTCATGCCGAAAAACACGCTTACGGGCAACATTCAGCGTCACGCCGGATTCCCTTCGAAAATCCTGCGTAACCGGCGCGATGTTCTGGTCTACTTGCCTCCCGGCTACCGCCACTCCACCGCGCGAAATTATCCGGTGCTGTACTTGCACGATGGACAAAATGTTTTCGACGCGGCCACTGCGTTTGCCGGAGTGGAATGGGGCGCGGATGAAACGGCGCAGCGTTTGATCAAGGCGAGATTGATCGAGCCGCTCATCATGGTGGCGGTGGCAAATACTGGTGAGGAGCGCATTCATGAATACGCGCCGACCGCGGCGCAGCTCGACCGCGTCAAACGCACCGGTAGTGAAGGATTGCTGCGAAACTACGGCCGCTTTTTGATCGAGGAACTAAAGCCGTTCATCGATCGCCGTTATAGGACGCAGCCGGACC
>JBDUCP010000107.1:0-6349 GCA_040003405.1 Verrucomicrobiota bacterium | reverse complement strand
CCGGACTTCTGGATTCTTGAGTGCGGGGCTTCCCAGATACATAATCGGACGAATGCAGCCTGTCCGTGAGATCGACCAAATAGCGCCCGGCATCAGCATCTGGCAGATCTACGATGCCGCAGTAAAAGCAGATCTGTTTTCCACCGCGCTGGAGAGCAATGGCGGTCTCTGTCTTGTTGATCCAATCCCGCTCGACCCAATTGCATTTGAAAATTTCTCTTTTCCCCCGGTCTCAGTCTTCATCACCAATATGAACCACGCGCGAGCGAGTACGGAATTTGGCCAGCGTTTCTCGGTGCCGATTTTCGCCCATCATGCTCTCCTCGACCACGAAGAGTTCCCGACATTTCTCGGCGTGGAAGATGGCGCCGTGTTTGCACCCCGGCTCACCGCCATCGCTCTCCCCGGAGGTCCCGCTGGCGAGATGGCGTTGTATTACGATCGCGACGGCGGGACGATGGTGATGGGCGATGCACTGATTAACTTCGAACCGCAGGGCTTCGCCCCTCTCCCCGCGAAATATTGTATCGATGTCAAAATGCTGCACCGTTCCCTGCACAAGCTGCTCGACTATTCTTTTGATCGCATGCTGTTTGCTCATGGCATGCCGATTCTCTCCAAGGCGCGCGTGCGGCTGGAGCAGGTGCTGGCTAAAGGCTAACTTTGCCGGCCATGACGGACATCAGCAAACGGTCGCGCCCAAATGCCGCGCTCCGTTTCCTCCAGCTCATTCGTTTCTCGCATACTATCTTCGCGTTGCCGTTTGCACTCGGCGCACTGTTAGTCGCGGCCGACGGCCGACCGCCGCTGCGCACGCTCGTGCTCATTCTCGTCTGCATGGTGTTAGCCCGCACTGCCGCCATGCTCTTCAATCGCCTGATTGATTGGTCGTCGGATCAAAAGAATCCGCGGACCGCCAATCGCCATCGCCTCATCGCAAAACCTGTGGCATGGACGGCGCTGGCAGTCAGCACAGCTGGTTTTCTCGCGGTCAGCGCGAGCATTAACCGCATGACCGGATTGCTCGCCCCGGTCGCGCTGATTATTATCTTCTTTTATTCGCTCACGAAGCGGTTCACGCACGCCACTCATTTTTTTCTTGGCCTCGCCCTCGCGGTTGCGCCTGCTGGGGCTTGGATTGCGCAAACGGGACGGCTGGATTTTCCGGCGGTGGTCCTCGGCGCCGGTGTCGTCTGCTGGGTGGCAGGTTTCGATTTAATTTACGCCACGCAAGATTTCGACTTCGACCGGCGCGAGGGACTGCATTCACTAGTCGTTAGGCTCGGCCTCGCCCGCGCCTTGCTTCTCGCGCAGTGGCTGCATCTCGTCATGTTCGTCGCGCTCGTCGCCTTCGGTTTCAGCGCTAAACTCGGGCTCATTTATTACGCGGCCATGCCGCTCGTGGCCGCGGCTCTTTTTTATGAACATCGTTGCGCCAGCAAGCCGGACATATCCGGCATCAATCGCGCATTCTTTCATACGAACGCGTTTGTTAGTGCGATCTTCGTCGTGGCCGTCGCCGCCGATCGCCTGGCATCATAGTCTCCTAACCGACCTTCCTCTCGCTAGTCAGTGCCGAAATAGCGATCGCCCGCGTCGCCCAGTCCGGGCACGATGTATCCGCGCTGGCTCAGTTCGGGGTCAACCGCCGCGGTGAAGATCGGAACGTCCGGATGACTATGATGAAATTGTTGCACCCCGGGCGGAGAGCCGAGCACGCAAAGAAATTGAATGTGCCGCGCGCCCTGCGCTTTGGTAATGGCGACGGCTTCGCAAGCGCTGTGACCGGTGGCGAGCATCGGATCGAGAATCAAGACGGCGGCGTCGGCGGTAATGGCAGGCAAACGCGAATAGTAACTGCAGGGCCGCAGCGTTTCGGGATCACGCGAAAGCCCGATGTGGCCGACGGCGGCATCGGGAACAACGCGCAGGATTCCATCGAGCATCCCGAGGCCGGCGCGCAGAATCGGGATGAGCACGATGGGCCTCGCCAGGATAACGCCGGAGCAAGGCGCGAGCGGCGTTTCGATTTCGATCGGCGTCGTGGTCCAACCGCGCGACGCTTCCGTGAAAAGCAAAATCGCCAGCTCTTGCAATTGGCGGCGAAAGACGGCGGGCGGTGTCGTTTTCGCGCGCAGAATCGATAGTCGCGCGGCGACCAGCGGATGATCGACCACGGTAATTTTTTCGGGGTTTCTTCTCACGTCGTTACGATTCGCGCATGCGCACGGGTGACGCCGGAAGTTTATCGAGCACGATACGATTCCCGCCATCGTAATGCCCAAACGCGAGGACGCCGGTGGGACATTGTTGGACGCACGCCGAACAGCGCACGCATTCCGGATCCTGCATCGGGAGGCCTTTGTTGGCGAAGTTCATAATGTCGATGCCCTGATGACAAACCGAAGTGCAGACGTTGCAGGAGATGCATTTCGATTTCTCGGGGAAAATGCGGAAGCGCGAAAACCGCGCGTAGATGTGCATGAGTGCGGCCAGTGGACAAAAGAATCGGCACCAGACGCGCCCGGAATATTTGAAGTAAAGGCCGACGCCGATGATGCCGCCGAGGAAGACATCGACGAGCCATTTATAGCTGAGGTAGCTGATCAACTGGCCGCTGCTGTTTTTTCCTTCGAGCACCAGGTGGAACGCGGAAGCGGCGAGCGATTGCGGCCAGATCCAGCCGGCCAGCCTAACGAATAGTAGCAGAAAGGCGATGGCCAGAATCGCTTGTCCCGACATGTTGAATCGATTCCAGAAAGGGCCGTGCGGCATCTTATGGCGCTGCTCGTCGCCCATCGTTTCGGCGAGCGCACCGCAGGAACAAATCCATCCGCAATAGGCGCCCTTCCCCCATCGCCAGATCAGCGCGGGAATGATGACAAACGTCTGCGCGAACGCGATAACGAGCCACCACATCATCGGCGCGTCGGTAAAAACGTTATAGACCATCAGCGGCCAGGCGAGAATGAATCCGTAGGCCCGCCAATAGGCGCGCGGATGTCCCCACACCGGCCATTGCTGCGCGGCGTATTGATCGGCCGGAATGTAGGATTCGAAAAGATGATCAGCGATCGCCTTGCCGCTGCCGCTGTCGAACCAACCGTTGTAGCCGAGATATGGCAAAATAATTTCCGGCAACACAAACAGGGGTAGCAGTTGCACGAGCATCAACACCGTTGTTTGCAATGTGACGTACGGTGTTTGTCGGCGGCGGATGCGCGCGATGCCAAAGACGACGATGCAAAGACTGTAGAGGAACGTGTAATAGAACGAACGCGACTTGAGCGAGACGGCGATCGTGCCGACAAGCGTTGCACGATCCGCCGTCTGCGCACGAAACCATTCGCCTAACGAGCCGACAAGCCCCGGCATATTTTCCGGGAATGGATTCAGCCACGTCTCGGCCAAGCCGCCCGACTTCCAGAAATAAACGAAGATGCAAAAGGCGATGAAAATTCCGAGCGCGATCCAACCGCGCAGGGTTGCTTCGCCGGCAATGGGAATTCCCGATCGGCGAAAAAAGTCCAGCGGCGCTTCCCGGCCGAGCATGGTGAAGACGACATCGTTGGGCAGTTCTGCGTCCGTGCCATTTTTCAGGAATACACCCTGCGGCTCGATTCGCGTCACTTCCGTTCCCAGTGCGAGCTTGAGCGAGCCGGGCGATTTGTGCCCGCGCATGCCGGAGGTTACCGCCGTGTTCACGCGCTCCGACGTCGGCTGCTCGATCTGCACGTCCGCCGATGCATCTCGCACCAGCATTTCGACTTTCTCGATGTTCGCCGGTTTCGCCCGCGCCAGTTCCTTCCGCCGATAACTGAGCGTGACATTTGCGCCACAAGTGGTGAGTGCGATGGCCGTTTCCAGCGCGGAGTCTCCACCACCGACCACGAGCGCATTTTTGCCGGCAAATTCCTTCGGATCGAAAAGACGGTTATAGACTTTGTCGAGTTCTTCACCGGCGCAGCCGAGCTTGCGGAAATTTCCGCTGCGGCCGATTGCGATGATCACGCGGCGCGCCGCGACCGTAGTCTTATCGCTCTTGTGCAGAAGCAACGCGCCACCCTTGCGTTCCAGCCGTTCGACCCGCGCGGGAGTGACTTCAATGCCGGCGGCGCGACGTTGCGCTTCCATCTCCACGAGCAAATCCTCTTTCACGTCGGCGGTGAATTGCAGACCGCCTTCCAGTTTCATTTCGGTCGGGTAGGTGTAGATCGGTTTTGCTTTGGGAAAATTCACGACCGTAGAAAAAATTTCCGTTGCTTCAAAGATCGCGAAATTGAGCTGCGCCTTTTTCGCTTCAATCGCTCCGGAAATTCCAGCGACGCCGGCGCCAATAATTGCGAGATCGAGCTCGTCTCTTTGTGCCTTCCTGAAATCCGGTTCGGCCAAAATCGCGCGCACGGCACGCGCACCCGTGTCCGAGGAAAACTTCAACAGTGGAATTCCGGTGAGATCGCCGACGATCCTCACGCCGGGCACCGCCGTGACGCCATCGCGACCCGAAACAGGAAGCTTTTCCACCGTGCCCGCCGGCCACTGCGCGTGCAGCCATTTGGTGTAGCGTTCGATCATTCCAGGCACGAAAACTTTGTAATCGCCCATGCCAGACGCGCAAAGAGAAATCCAACGTCGTTATCCGATCGGGGCCGAACTAATTGGAAATGGCCAGACGCATTTTCGTATTTGGGCGCCGAAAGCGGAACGACTGGATGTGGTCCTCGAAGAAAGCGCGGATGAAAATGCCGCGCGTACTTTCCATCCGCTCGCGTGCGAAGAGGACGGTTATTTTTCCGGCGCAGTTACCGCCGATGCAGGCGCGTTCTACCGCTTGCGCGTGAACGACTCGCAAAATTTTCATCCGGACCCAGCATCGCGGTCGCAGCCGCAGGGACCGCATCGTTCCTCCTGCGTCGTCGATCCATTTCGTTTCGAGTGGAGCGATCAGAAATGGAAAGGCCTTCACATGGCCGGCCACGTCATCTACGAAATGCATGTCGGCACGTTCACGCGCGAAGGCACCTGGCGGGCGGCGGCGAAAGAATTAGCGGAGCTGTCGCGCATCGGCATCACCACCATCGAGATGATGCCGATCGCGGATTTCCCCGGCGAATTCGGCTGGGGCTATGATGGGGTCGATCTGTTCGCGCCCTGCCGTCTTTACGGAAGGCCGGATGATTTACGCGCCTTTGTCAATGAAGCGCACTCGTTAGGCCTGGGGATCATTCTCGATGTCGTCTATAACCACTTCGGGCCAGATGGAAATTATCTCGGCGTTTATTCCGGCGATTATATTCGGCACGGGAAAGAAAATGAATGGGGCGACTCCATCAATTTCGACGGCGAAAATTCCGGGCCGGTGCGCGAATTCTTCATCACCAATGGCAGATATTGGATCGAGGAGTTTCATTTCGATGGCTTCCGTTTCGACGCCACGCAGAGCATTCACGATCGCTCCCCTGAGTACATTGTCGGCGCCATCGGACGCGCCGCGCGCCTCGCTGCCGGCGAGCGCTCGATTATTCTCGTGGCGGAAAACGAACCGCAGGAGACGAGGTTGATTCGCCCGCGCCGCGCAGGCGGAGACGACCTCGATGGTTTATGGAACGATGATTTTCATCACAGCGCCTTCGTCGCTTTGACCGGACGAAATGAAGCTTACTACACGGATTATGCGGGCCGGCCGCAGGAATTTATTTCCGCCGCGAAGTACGGTTATCTTTTTCAAGGGCAACCTTACACCTGGCAGGAATCCGAGCGCGGGACGCCGACCTTTGGCGCACCGCCATCCGCCTTTGTTTCCTTTATCGAAAATCACGATCAAGTAGGCAACAGCGCGCGCGGTGACCGGATGCGTCGCGAAACTTCGCCGGGGCGCTACCGCGCCATGACCGCGCTGCTCTTGCTCGGGCCCTGGACACCGCTGCTTTTTCAAGGGCAGGAATTTGGCGCGACGTCGCCGTTTGTTTTTTTCAGCGATATGGGCGACGAAGATTTGCGCGAAGCGATCCGCCAGGGGCGCTTTGAATTTCTGGCGCAATTTCCTTCACTCGCGACAGATAAGGCACAACGCGCGCTCCCCATTCCAGGGCAACGAGAAAGTTTCGAGCGCTGCAAATTGAATTTCGACGAGCGGTCGCAGCAACGAGAATTCTACGAACTACATCAGGACCTGATCCGCTTGCGACGCGAAGATTCGCGCTTTCAAAAACAAGTCGCCGGCGCGGTTGATGGCGCGGTGCTGGGTCGGCAAAGTTTCGTGCTGCGATTTTTTGGTGAACAAAATGACGATCGCTTGCTCGTCGTAAATTTTGGCCCGCCGCATTCGTTTATCCCCTCGCCCGAGCCG
>JBDUCP010000106.1:0-6364 GCA_040003405.1 Verrucomicrobiota bacterium | reverse complement strand
TCTGAAAGTTCAGCGATTCCTTTCCGTGCGCGTCCACTTCCGCCGATTCGCCGCGCTTCAGCAACCAGATGATTAACGGTCCTGCGAAATGCCCGGCCGCTGGAATAAGAAAACCAGCCAGCGCGCTCGCATGACAAGCAACGCACCAGCTCCGCATGTTGGGTGAAGTCTCACTCATGGTTTTATTCTTTTACCCGAGCCCGTCTCCAGCACAAGTGTGCGCGTCGGAGTCTAACGGCACTATGCTCTCTGGATTTTTCTTCTTGATTAAGCATTAGATAATAAGCGCTGTTATTTTAGTTTTCAGCGGAGTCGTGCTTTCCCTCTTTCTCGTAAATCTCGATCAACGTCGTCGCCGCCTGTTTCTGTAGCGGACTCTGTTCGCCGAGAGTTTGTTTGATTGTTTCGTAAGCATCGAGCTCGCTCTTTTCCGCTTCGGACAAACGGTTCCGACCAAGAAGCGCCCGACCCAAATAAATCTTCAACCAGCCAATCGCTTCAGGATACCTGGTCGGCTGTTGTGCGTAAAATGCCAGCGCTTGCCGCACCTGATCTTCGCCTTCGCGGACGCGACCAATTTCCGCAGCGACGTAAATGTTGACGGCGTCGTTAACAGCGGTGACGCCATCGTCGTCAGGTCGCGGTCCGGGACGTTCCTGCCGTAGCTTGCAGCCGAATTAGTTTATTGAGTTAGCTTGCGCTTCGTTGCGGTATGGCTCGGCTTTGTCCGCGTGGCCGGAGTTTTCGTAGAGAGCGACCAGCCGCTGTCGGGCCAAGTGCGTGCGTGGACTGTCGGGAGTCTGCGAGTGCTTCAAGGCTTCGTAGCATTGAAGCAGGAGTGGCTCGGCTTCATCGAAACGTTTTTGAGTGGCGAGGAAATTCCCGAGTTCACCGCATGCGACTGCGCGCATGAAATGAGTTTCAGGCAAATACTGAGTGCGGATCCGCATAGCTTCGCGCAACAGCTTTTCCGCTTCGACCGTCCGATTTGTCTGGCTGTAGATTAGACCTTGAACCATGAGGGCGGTAGCAAAGTTGATGTACTGCGGCGTAAGCCTCTGCTGGTAGATCTTTAGGCACTCGTCGATCTTCGTTTCGGCCTCGGCATAATGGCCGAGATGGTAAAGACAATCCGCGGTCAAGCGGAGGTTGTCGCCGAGCTGCGTATTCGTCGCATCATAAACTTTGCGGTAAATCGTTTCGGCTTCGCGCAGATTTGTTTCCGCTTTGATGTACTCACCCTTGCCAAGTAAAATACTGCCGAGAATTGACAGGCTCGCCGATAAGCCCGGACCGTTAACCATGGTATCACCTTGCGCCAGGCGAAGCGCCTCGAGCTTTGGACTGAACATCTGCTCGGCTTCGTCGAATTTTCCCTGGTCTTGTAAGGCCAGCGCCAAGACCGCATTGAACTTCTCAGTATCCTCTTTCCTCTCCGGCGAAGCTTGCGGAAGCAGTGACACTACTTCGCGCAAAAGGGTTTCGGCATTTCGCGGGTCCCCATCATAGCGCCGCAGAAGAGCTGCACTATAAAGAGCGTTAATCAGAAAACCAGATTCGAGGCGGCCTTTGCGGGTCTCCTCCCGAATAATCCGCAGGTAGCGGCGATAGAAATCCTCCGCCGCGGCAGAGTTCCCGTTATCCACCCAAACCGTCGCCAGATCGGCTCTAGTCTTGAGTGTTTCCAAATGGTCCGCTCCATAAAGACGGCTTTGTGTTTCCAACGCAGCGCTGAGATTTTTTTTGGCGAGGTCGTCAAGGCCCATACCTAAGTAGGCTGCGCCGATGATTCGTTGCAATTCAGCAGTGACCCCGGGTTGATCGGACAACTCTCCACTGGCGAGCCGCCGGGCGATGTCATCCAAAACGTCTTTAAGTGTCGCATCATTCTTGTGTCTGCGGACGACGGACTCCGGGCTGGAGGAAAGTAGCGTTGTTTGCAAAAACTTATTTACCGCCTCGGCTTTGGCGCGCTCGCGCTCGGCGATGCGCGCTTGCCAGATAATGCCGATCAAGCCAGCGATGACAGCAAGCACGATTACAGTTCCGGCCGCGACGGCGACGCGGTGACGCCGGATAAATTTTCCGCTGCGATAACCAAACGTATCTTTGCGCGCGATCACCGGCAGCCCTCCCAAATGCCGACGGATGTCTTCCGAAAATTGCGCGACCGAAGCGTAACGGCGCTGCGGCTCCTTGCGCATCGCGCGCAGCACGATGTTATCGAGATCGCCCTTTATTAATCGTGAATGGTGAATCGTGAATCGTGAATCGGCCGAATCTCGATCCTCGATGCTCGATGCTCGATTTCTCAACGCCGTGCTCGGCTTTATTGGATCCGTTTCGCAAATTAGTCGCGCGATCTCATCCGGCCGGCGCGTGGTGATTCGATAAGGTCGCTGTTCTGTTAACAACTCATAAAGCAATACGCCTAACGAGTAAACATCGCTCGCTGTCGTCACCGCATCACCGCGCATATGCTCCGGGCTCGCGTATTCCGGCGTCAGGATATTCAAAATCGTCAGTGTCTGGAGCGCGGGCGATTGATCGGGATCGAGCAGCTTGCCGATGCCAAAGTCGAGCAGCTTCGGTTCGCCTTCCGCAGTCACGAGAATGTTCGATGGCTTGATGTCGCGATGGATGACCAGGTGCTGATGCGCGTAGTGCACCGCCGCACAAACTTTGCGGAAAAGTTCCAGTCGCGCGTTAAGCGGCAACTTTTTATCGCGGCAGTAATTATCGATGCGTTTTCCATCGATGTATTCCATCGCGAAAAACGGAACGCCGTCCGCCGTCACACCGCCGCCGTAAAGCTGTGCGATATTGGAATGGCTCAGGCCCGCGAGCAATCGCTCTTCATGTTTGAAGCGGCGAATGATGTCGTCGCTATCCATCCCGCGCCGGATAATTTTCAGCGCGACCTTACGTTGTAATTCCAAATCCAGCGCGAGATAAACGTCGCCCATGCCGCCACTGCCGATGAGCGAAAGCACTTCGTAGTTGCCGGTGATCTCGCCAGCGCGGCGGCCAGCTTCAGTAAAACTTCTTGCGCTAAGATGCAGTGCTGGCGTTTCCAGAAAATCGCTCGCCTGCTCGTGCTCGCGCAGCAGCGCTTCTAGATCGCGCCGCATTTCCGCGTCTGCATTTTGCTCGAGAAATGCGGCCCATTGTTCCCGATCCAATTCTGTCGCTGACTTGAACAGCTCGGCCAATCGCTCTGCGCGCGAAGTAGAACATGCGTCTCGCTTGTTTTCTTCTGCAGCAGACGCAAGCGGGACGCTTACGCTGCTTTCCGTGTCGCGATTTTCAGCTGACATGTGGTGTCAACTCGCGCGAGAGCCACGCTTTGGCAAAACTCCAATCGCGCTTCACCGTTCGCGAAGAAATGTTGAGCGCTTCGGCAATCTCTGTCGCCTCCATTCCGGCAAAAAATTTCATCTCGACCACGGAGCCTTCGCGCGGATAAGTGCGCGCAAAATTTTCCAATGCCTCATCCACGGCCAGAATATCAGGCGCTTGTGTCTGGGCGAGCTCGCGCGTCTCATCCAGATAAATTTTCTCCCATTCGCCGCCGCGCTTCTGCCGGTTATGATCGCGCGCGTGCTGCACTAGGATCCGCCGCATCACACCCGCGGCGACGCTGGCGAAATGCGCGCGATTTTTCCACGTCGCGCGCTGTTGATCCACCAGTCGCAGATACGCTTCGTGCACCAGCGCGGTCGCTTGCAGCGTGTGATCGGGTCGTTCGCGGCGCAGATATTTCGCTGCGCGCGCGCGCAATTCCTCATACACCAGCGGCATCAATCGCGCGGGCGCATTCGCGTCGCCCTCCTGCCACATTTGCAGGATGCGCGTGATGTCGGCAGGCGAATCCGGTGGGGGCTCCATGTCGCAATAATTTTAGCGGCTCGGGCGTCGAACTAAAATCTTTTTCTGCGCGCGATAGCACAGGCATCTTGCCTGCCGATTCGTTTTCACCTCGCCTTGTTCTCAGCAGGCGGGACGCCGGCTGTCCCCACGGCCAGGATGGCTGCGCTCCGCGGCGACAATTCTTTTGCAAGGCAGTGTCCCTTTTGCTCGCGAAATGTCGCGTTATGCCAGTAGAGGACAAATATTATGAAACAAAAAACTCATTTCATCGCCATCTTCACGCTGTTGTGCGTGGCCATTTTCGCATCGCGGTTGTTCGCGCAAAATTCAGTCGTTTTTGAGCAAAATGCGAATGGACAATTCCTCAGGACCGACACATCGCCTTCGGGAACGGGAATTCATTACTACGTTGCCCAAGCCCCGGTCTGTGTAACTCCGCCCCCCGGAATGGTGAGCTGGTGGCCAGGCGACGGGAATGCCAATGACATTCAGGATGGCAACAGCGGGACTCTCCAAAATGGCGTCACCTTCACGTCCGGCGAAGTAAACCAGGCATTTCACTTCAATGGCTCAAACCAATTCGTCGTGACCACCAACGCGGCCAACTTGAGCTTTGAAAGAACGAATGCTTTCAGCATGGATGCTTGGGTTCGCACCTCTGATACCACACACAATATCTTCATCGCGTCGAAGCAAACTAACAGCGCGCCGTTCCCCGGCTACGGTTTACTCATCAGCAACGGCGAAGCTCCAGCCTGCGACGCGAGCAACCCGACTGCGCCCGGAGCAGGTCAGCTCACTGGCTTCCTGGACGGCGCGGTGTCAAATACGTGTCCGCCGGACTTTTACATCCAAGTTCGCGGCACCACTCATCTCAACGACGGCCAATGGCATCACGTCGCGATGACGTATAACGGAAGCTCATCCGCCGCGGGCATGAAGCTCTACGTCGATGGCGCGGAGGAGACTGAGGTGGTGCAGGAGGACACTCTGGGCACGCACTCAATAGCCAACACCGCTCCATTTACAATCGGATCTCGGGAGAACGGTGCCGGGGCATTCAACGGTGATATGGACGAGGTGGAAGTCTTCAATCGTGCGCTGGTTTCGACAGAAGTCGCCGCCATCTTCAACGCCGGCAGCGCAGGCAAGTGTCGCTCCTGCACGCCGCCGCCTTCAGGGATGGTTAGTTGGTGGCCGGCGGAGAATAATGCCAATGATGCCCAAGATGGCAATAACGGCACGCTACAAAATGGCGCCACCTTCACGTCCGGCGAAGTAGGTCAGGCATTTCACTTCAACGGCTCGAATCAATTTGTCGTGACCACCAACGCGGCCAACTTGAGCTTTGAAAGAACGGATGCGTTCAGCATCGACGCCTGGATTCGGACGTCAGAAACGACGCTCAACCATTTCATCGTGGCGAAGCGTCAGATCAACGCGCCGTTCAAGGGTTACGCAATGATGGTCGACAACGGACAACTGCCCACCTGCGTGGGGCCACCTGGAGCAGGTGTGCTTTCGTTCTTCGTGGACGGCAGTGACACCACTAACTGTCCGAGGGACCACGCGATTATTGTTCGCGGTACCAGGCCGCTTAATGACGGTCAGTGGCACCATGTGGCAGGGACTTATGAAGGAAGCTCATCCGCCTCGGGGATGAAACTGTACGTCGATGGTGCCTTAGAGACCCCGGTGGTATTGACCGACAACCTTGGCACCAACTCGATAGCGAATGACGCTGCCTTTACGACCGCAGCCGGATCAGGCAACGGCCCGCAGCCATTCAACGGCGATATCGACGAGGTGGAAATCTTCAACCGCGCGCTCTCGCAAGCGGAGATCGCAGCCATCGTTAACGCCGGCAATGCGGGCAAATGCAGACCGGCCTTGCAACTCTCGGCCGCAGCCTCGCGCAAAACACACACCGGCGCGGGCGCCTTCGACATCAATATGCCACTCACCGGCACCCCCGGCGTAGAATGCCGCACCGGCGGGGCTAATGGCGATCACACGCTCGTCTTTACCTTCAGTAACAGCCTCGTCAGCGGCAGCGCCAGTGTTACTGGAGGAACGGGCAGCGTCTCGGGCAGTCCTACCTTTGCCGGTAACACCATGTCGGTAAACCTCACCGGAGTAACTAACGCGCAAACGACGACCGTTACTTTAAGTAGCGTGACCGATGCCTTCGGCCAGGTCTCTTCCAGTAGCTCCGTTAGCGCCGGCTTCCTCCTCGGCGATACCAACGGCGACCGCTTCGTTAATGCGGGCGACGCGCTGCAAACGCGCAATCGTTCCGGCCAGGTGACTAACGGAACAAACGTTCGGTCCGATGTGAATCTCGATGGCTCCGTCAACAGCGGCGACAGCATCATCGTGCGATCGCAGTCCGGCACCTCCCTGCCTTGAAGCGAGGTTTAAGGCCGCCGCTACTGGTTGTCCTTTACTCGCTCGATCTTGGCGCCGAGCTCGCTCAATTTTTCATCAAGGTGTT
>JBDUCP010000105.1:0-6376 GCA_040003405.1 Verrucomicrobiota bacterium | reverse complement strand
AAGTAATCGCACTCATGCTTGATCAAGCCTCCTCCTCCTCCTTCTTCTCCTTCTCCTTCCTTTGACCTGCGTCCGGTTGACGCCATGGCACACGCGATGCTCGGCTTTGGGTAGTTGAAGCGGGCGCTGCGCAATGAAGTTCCTCAAGAAAATCTTATAATCAAGTGCGAACCTGGGATGAGCGCGGCGATCAAACAAGCTTTGGAGCAAACTGGCCGCTACTTAATTAAGGAAGAACCTAACGCGCAGGTTGCCCTGCACGCGACCCGGTGGTTCCAGCCGGACATGATCCTACTCGATACCGTCGCGGGCAGCCTGGCGACCCAAATCCAAACCGCCGCTACTCTACGAAACACGCCCGTCGTCTGCCTCAGGGCCCTGCATGTCGGTAATCAAATTGCTACCGCCGGCATCCTCGGTGGCTATAGCTTTTTCGCTACTCCCACCAGGATCGACGAGATACTCCTCGCCATAGAGCAGTTACTCTTCGGTGATGACAGCTAAGCGATCTGCGCCTTGTAGGCCGTAGCGTCTCTTAATGACTTAAGATCGTCAACGTTGTTCACCTTAAGCACATAGATCCAACCTTCGCCAAATGGATCGGTGTTTACCAGCGCCGGGTTAGCTTCCAGCGCCTCGTTGGCTTCAACCACGGTGCCCTTCACTGGCGCGTAGATGTCGCTTGCGGCCTTAACGGACTCCACTACGGCAATCGCTTCCTTCGCGTTCACCTGTCGACCCTTCTTGGGCAGCTCGACGTAAACCACATCGGTTAGCTCGGCCTGAGCATGGTCAGTAATGCCGATGCGAACGTTGTCGCCCTCGCGCTTAATCCATTCGTGGCTTTCAGTGTAAAGTAAGTCGTCGGGAACGTTCATGATAATTTTTTATAGAGCGGTTTCTTTTCGATGATGGCTGGAAACTTCTGACCGCGAATTTCGATTTCGATCCGGGATCCAATGTTCGCGTTCGGCGTGTTGATATAGGTCATTCCGATCCCGTAATGCAAGCTCGGCGACAAGGTGCCGCTGGTTACTTCACCCACCCGTTCGCCTGCGCTCAGGACGGCGTAATGCGGCCGCGGCGGCGGTCCTTTTCCTTCCATTCGGAAGGCCGCCAGTTTCTGGACCGATCCATTTTCTTTTACCTCGACCAATACGTTGCGACCAATGAAGCTTGGTTTCGTTAGGTCAACAAAGAACCCGAGACCGGCATCGAGCGGATTGCGTTCCGGCGAAAGATCGGAGCCGTTTAGTGGATAGCACATCTCCAGGCGCAAGGTATCGCGCGCGCCGAGTCCGCAAGGCTTGATCCCAAGAGTTTTCCCCTTCTCTATAACAAGGTTCCAAAATTTAGCGGCATCTTCCGCACGAAAGAAGACTTCCACGCCATCTTCGCCGGTATAGCCAGTGCGAGCGATCGAAACCGGCAACCCTTCAAAATCCACATCGACAATGTGATTACGCGCGGGCAAATCGGCGAGGAGATCAACGACACGCGGCCCTTGGATCGCCACGCCGCCGAAAGCCGCGCTGCGATTATCCATCTCAATGTCTTCTGGCAAATGTTTCTGCAACCAATCGAAATCCTCATCAACGCGCGATGCATTTACCACTAGCAGATATTTCTCATCGCCGATTCGATAAACGATCAAGTCATCGATAACGCCGCCGGCTTCATTCAGCAAAAATGTGTATTGCCCTTGTCCGACCACTAACTTGTCGATGTTATTTGTGAGCATCGCGTTCAGCCATCCCGCCGCGGCGGCGCCGCTGACAATCAATTGCCCCATGTGCGAAATATCGAACATGCCTAAGGCCTTTCGCACCGCTTGATGTTCCTCCATGATGCTGGTGTACTGCACCGGCATGAGCCAGTCACCGAACGGAATCATCTTCGCGCCCAGCCGCTGATGTTCCTCGAAGAGCGGGGTCAATCGCGGCGTCGCAGCACTCATGGTCGGCAAGCTAGACTCGCCCGAAAGTAGCGCAAGCTTTTCGCGCGCGATCGGTTTTAATTTTCGCAAGCGCAGTCCTTGCGCTACTTTTCGCCACTATGAGTTTTCTCGACAAACTCGAACGCCGCTTTGGCTTTCTCGCCATCCCCGGGTTGATCCGCGCCGTCGTAACCTTGAACGCGTTGGTTTTTGTTCTCGTCCTTTTGAACAAGGGCTTCGATTCCTATCTCGCTCTGGATATTGCCCGCATCCGGGCGGGCGAAGTTTGGCGATTAATGACCTATCTCTTCGTGCCCCCGCCATCGCACGTGCTCTGGGTCGTTGTTGCGCTTTGGTTTCTCTGGTTCATCGGTGACGGGCTTGAGCGCGCGTGGGGCGCCTTTCGTCTCACCCTCTATTTTTTCGTAGGCATGATCGGCACCACCGTCGCCGCCCTTCTATCCAACAGTCAATTTTCCAGCCAGATGCTTTTCACCACCCTCTTCTTTGCCTTCGCCCATTTTTATCCAGAAGAAACCATCTACGTCTTCTTCATTCTCCCGTTAAAGATCAAATGGGTGGCTTGGATCTATGCGGGGTTTCTTGGGGTGGGCTTTCTCGCCCAGACGAATTCTTATCGCCTCGCTCTAATCGCGGCCCTGGCGAACTACGTGATATTTTTCGTCCCGGGAGTTATCCAGCATTTGCGCCAGCGCAGGACGGTGGCCGGTCGGCGCGAACGCTTCGAACAACACTCGCGCAGTGATGAAGAACCACTGCATCGCTGCGCCAAATGCGGTGCAACTGAGCTCAGCAATCCGTTGCTCGACTTTCGTGTCTCACGCGACGGCGAAGAATACTGCGTGGCGCACCTCCCGCCCCCGGTCGCCGCTTGACCCCGTTCCACTCGACCGTGACACTAGCGCGATGACAGAGACAAACCCGGCGCTCATCCCCGAACAAGGCTGGCATTGCCTGCACTTGTTTTACCAGATCGAGCATGGACAATGGCAACTGCTTAGCCGGGAAGAAAAGAACGCGGCGAAGACCCACCTATCGTCCATCGTGCAGGAAGTTCGTGCGCGCGAATCGACTCAGCTCCTCTGCCTGAGCGTAGTTACGCCTAAGGCCGATCTCGCCTTCATGTTAGTCACACCCGATTTGCAGGCGGCAAATCAGATAGAAAAACAACTAACTCTCGCCCTCGGTCCCGACGTGCTTGTGCCTGTTTATAGTTATCTCTCACTAACGGAGGAAAGCGAGTACGCTACTAGCGAAGAAGAGTACGCACAAACTCTGGAGAAGGAACAAAAGCTAAAGGCAGGCTCCGAGGAGCTTCTGCAAGCGATGGAAGTTTTTCGCGAACGGATGAAACACTACCGGCATGACCGCGTTTATCCTACCTTGCCAGATTGGCCAGTCGTTTGTTTTTATAACATGAGTAAGCGCCGCGGCGAGGAAAAGAACTGGTATGCGCTGCCTTATGATGATCGTCGGCGTCTTATGGCTGGTCATGCCAAAGTCGGTCGCGAGTACGCCGGCAAGATAAAACAACTGATCACCGGATCGAGCGGTCTGGACGACGCCGAATGGGGTGTTACCCTATTTGCGCATGATACCTTCCAGGTTAAGGCAATCGTGTACCAAATGCGCTTCGATGAAGTCAGCGCCCTATATGGTGACTTCGGGGAGTTTTATATTATGGTGCAGCTGCCACTCGACGAATTGTTTTGCCGTTTGCAGCTTTGAGTATTGCAGCAGGATGGGTGGCAGAGCGGTCTATTGCGCACGCCTGGAAAGCGTGTGTGCCGAAAGGCACCCGGGGTTCGAATCCCCGCCCATCCGTTTTTAATCTCTTCCTAAGGGCGACTACTTAGTTACCTCCATGCCTGACCTAATCCGGATCCTAGTGATCGAAGACGAAAAGAAAACAGCTGGCTTTCTGGCCAAGGGCTTGCGCGAAGCTGACTACGCGGTGGATGTGGCAGAGGATGGCGAAGCCGGATTGGAATTGGCGCGCGCCAATCGATATGCGCTGCTCATCGTGGACGTGATGCTACCTAAACGGGATGGCTGGAGTGTCGTGACCGAACTACGAGCTGAGGGTCATTGTACACAGATACTATTCCTTACTGCACGCGATAGTATTACGGATCGGGTGAAAGGTCTCGAACTAGGAGCTGACGACTACCTCGTCAAGCCCTTCGCTTTTTCCGAGCTCATGGCCCGCATCCGCTCGCTTCTGCGGCGTTCGCCTTCGCGCCAACAGGAGCAGCTGCGGATCGACGATCTGGAGATCGATACGTCGCGACATCGCGCAAGTCGCGGCGGCACTCCGCTTCATCTCACGGCCAAGGAATTTGTCCTGTTAGTTCACCTGGTTCATTCCGCGGGCGAGGTGGTCTCCCGTGCCGAAATTGCCGAGCGGATATGGGGGATAAAATTCAAGATAGATACCAATGTCGTCGAGGTAATGGTGAGGCGTTTACGGGCGAAGCTGGACGATCCGTTCCCGAAGAAGCTTATCCACACAGTGCGTGGCGCCGGTTATGTTCTCCAAGTCAACTAGGCCACGTTCAATTGCGTCCCAACTGGTCTTGCTTTTCACGCCGGCGGCGGCCTGCTTGCTCTTTTTAGCGCTGGCCGTGTTATACTGGATTGTCGTCCGGCATGCTTTTGAAGAAGACAACGCTGGGTTAGCCGATAAGTTCGCCGCCGTCCGGGCAGACTTGATCGCGACTGGCCAGCCCGATCGGTTGAGCGAAGAGTTAGGTAGTCTGCGTGCGGGCGAGCACGCTAGTTATTGGGTGCGGGTTCTAGACTCGTTAGGTAATACTGTGGCGGAGACACCTGGTATGCGTCAGTTGCTGCCTCCCGCCAACTTTCCGGAGGCAATGTCTGGTCTTAGTTTGAAGACGCGGGACTACCGAAAGGAGAATGGCTTGTTTTCGCTCGTGACTACCACTGCTGAAGCTGGCGGCCAGTCTTATGTTATCCAAGTAGCGCAGGATCGCTCAGCCGATGAGCGTTTTCGGAAGGAGTTTGCCACTTTGCTCGCGACTGTTTTGGTCATTGGTATTATCGCTTCGATTGTCCTAGCTATCACTGTAACCAAGCGCGGCTTGCGTCCGCTACAGGAGATGACTCAGTCCCTCATCCGCACTGGGCCGACCCATCTACAAGAACGCATTGCCCCTGCGGGCTGGCCGCGGGAGTTGCAGCCTCTCGCGATCGCTTTCGATGAAATGCTGGATCGTTTGGAAGATTCGTTCCGGCGTCTCTCCCAATTTTCGGCCGATCTAGCCCACGAACTGCGCACGCCGATCGCTAACATTCGGGGCACTGCCGAGGTCACTTTGACCCGGGACCGGCCGATTGATGAGTATAAGGAGGTCATTGCCTCAACCGTAGCGGAATGCGAGCGGCTTTCCGGAATCGTCGAGAACCTGCTCTTCCTCGCCCGAGCGGAAGCGGCGGAAGGTCATATCCAGCGGACGACGTTTGCGGGAAAGGCCGCTATCGAAAATATCGCCGCCATCTATGAAGCGATAGCAGAAGAGAAACGAGTAATCCTTAATTGCTCCGGTGAAAGCGATGTCTATGCCGATCCAATGCTTTTCGGGCGGGCGGTAAGCAACCTCGTGGAAAACGCGCTCCGTTTTACACCGCCCGGTGGAACAATTCAGATCTCACTTGCCGCAGACGCTGCGCAGGCCCGCGTCTCCGTCGCCGATAACGGTTGCGGAATTGCGCCCGAACATCTGCCTCATGTGTTCGATCGTTTCTATCGTGCTGATTCTTCGCGCAGTTCCGAAGGCGCAGGTCTAGGTCTCGCTTTAGTCAAATCGATCGTCGATCTTCATGGCGGAGCGGCGGCGGTCGAAAGCGAAGCTAATCGCAACACCCTTGTGACACTTACATTTCCGAAGCTGTCTAAAATTTGAGCGAGACGCCACCGTTTCGATCAGAGGGGGAAGCGGCAAACGGGAGCCGCGTCCGCACGCGGCTCCCGCCCTCACCTAACACCTGGTCGCGACGCTCAGTTTACTTTCGCAATCCCGCAACGAGGTCACCACCTCAAGAGTTCCGCGAAAAGTTTTCATGGCGTCCGACTGCACACAGAAAGCCGGATACTCGGCAGCATTGCAAGCTTTTTGTAATCTAATTGTAATATTTTTATTGCCGACTTTAGTTTTGGGCATAAACGTGTCCCAATGAGGGGTCCCATCCCGAATTAATTATTTCGACGGCTTTCGCAAAAATTTCGCTTGCAGTCGAAATTACTATTGTGTAATTCGTGGAAATGAAACCACACATTCTCGTCAGCATTAAGCCGTTTTCTGCCGCCCTGACGGCCGGATTTTTTATCCTTCTGAGCGCCCCCTACCAGACCGCTGCTCAAGATGTCACTGCCGAACGTCTTGTCGTCGTGGGCGAAGA
>JBDUCP010000004.1:0-21545 GCA_040003405.1 Verrucomicrobiota bacterium | reverse complement strand
TAAGCACGCCGTCCTGCCCATCGACGTGATAATGCTGGATGATGGAATGGAGGAAAGCGTTCGGCGCCGGCACGCTCACTTCACGCGCATTGATCTTCACGTCTTCGATGTCCTGGTCGTCGATCTCATCCCGGTCTTCCGGGATGGTGACGCAGCCGCGGTTGTTAAAACTCTGAATGTGCGCGCCGGCAATGCCGACATAGACGCTGCGAATCATGACGTCGCTTTTCGTTTCGGCATCGACCACCGCTTCGTGCACGCACTTCATCGCCGTTTCGAAGTCGACGATCTCGCCTTTGCGCACTCCGCGCGACGGCGCCTGGCCGACGCCGAGAATTTTGATCGTGCCATCGGGGCGCCCTTCGCCGACCACCACGCAAATTTTTGAGGTGCCAATTTCGAGACCAACCATGAGATCGCTGCTTGCCATTTCGTTTAATCCTTTCGTGAATGCCGCACCGGGATCGCTTTCCGCGTGGGCGGGGAAGATCTGTTTTTGCGCGCCTTAGTTTCCGCTGACGGAGTCTCCAGCTTCGCCAAAGGATACACGGGGATCGCGCGGAGAATTTTCGGCTCCGACCCATCCGGGTCGATCGTTTCGTTAATGACCTGAGCGGGCAGTTTCGTAAACGTCACCGGAATGTTTCGCTGCACGAGCAGGTTGACGGTTTCGAGTTCGCGCTTGGAATCGTCCGCGTAGGAGAAAAATTGTTCGAGCCGCTGCAACTGGGTGTCGAGATTATCAAAGCTGAAGGTGACGCGGGTATGATTTTTGTCGGAGACGAACAGGCAATAACCTTTTGAAATATCGATTTCGCGGATCTGGAAACGAGTCTGCATGAAGCTGCGCGTGCTCAGGCGCAATAGTTCGAGCGCGGCTTTGACGTCGGGGGATCCGACGATGTGCCCGGCCTCGAGCTGTTCACTGCTACAGCCGGTGATAAGCGGCAGGCCGAGATATTCCGCCGACCACTGTTTCTCGCGCATCAGGACGCCGCGTGCATCGACCAGGAAAGCGAAGTCCGAGACGAACGGATCGGAGATTTGTTTTTCCGAAGTGATCCACGCGATCGGTTTGCGCTCAACGATGCGGATATCGATCTCGGCGGGGAGTTTTCGCATCACCTGCACTTCATCCACTTGCGGGAGGTGCTGCAAGCGGTCCTGCACGTCCGCCAGATTGACGCTAAAAATATTGTCGCCTTCATGCAGCGCAGCGGTTTTTAAGATTTGTCCGCGCTGCAACGTTCCATCCGTCTGCACGTCGATTTGGCTGAGCCGGTAATCGGGGTTGTCGAAGAAAAGACGCTTCGCCCCGAAACGCACGCCGAGAACGAGACCGGCGCAAAGCGCGGCCGCCAGCACCACCTTCGAAACGAGCACCAGCACGCGGCGATTGCGATGTTGCGTCGCTTTGTGCGCACGCACGCGCACATCGAGCAAATGTTGCTGTCGACGTTGCCTGGTATTTGAGACCCGCTCATTGCGCGCCAGAGCTTTCGGTTTAGCGCGCGTTCTCATTTCGCTCGCTCCATTCGCGCCCAAGAAAGCTGAATGATGCGCACACACAATTGCGGATAAGTGATGCCAGCCGCAGCGGCCATTTCTGGCAGAAGACTCGTCTCGGTCATGCCCGGGATTGTGTTCAATTCCAAAACCGTCGGCTCGCCATTTTCCGGCATGATCACGTCCACCCGCGAATAAACTTCCAAGTCGAGAGCGCGATGTGCGCGCAGAGCCAGCTCCTGCACCGCGCGCGCCTGCTCGTCGGAGAGCGAGGCGGGGCAAATGTGCTCGGCCCCTGCGCCCGCCTTCGGATTCAAGAATGGATACTTGTTGGCGAAATCGTAGAAGCCGCCTTTGGGAATAATCTCCAGCACCGGCAGCGCTTGATCACCCAGCACGCCGATGGTCAACTCGCGGCCCGCCACGTATTTCTCAACGAGCAACTCACGGTCATACTTCAGACCTTCTGAGAGCGCGTCATCGACATCGCGCTCATTTTTTACGATGCGAATGCCGACGGTGGAACCTTCGCGTGGCGGCTTGATCACATACGGGATTGGCATCGTCGGTCGCTGTCTCTCGCTGATGGTCTGCCAGGACGGAGTCGATACGCCATGCTCACGAAACGCTTCCTTCGAGCGAATTTTGTCGAAGGCGAGCTCGCTGCCGGCCACACCCTCGCCCGTATAGCCGGTCCCGCGCTCTTCCAGAATCCGTTGCAGCTGCCCGTCTTCGCCAAAAGTGCCGTGAATGGCGTTGAAGACGAGCTCCGTATTTGTGGGCAGTTCGAAGTCGGCTCCGCGGACATCCATCTCGACCACTTCCGCGCCTAACGAACGAAGCGCCTTGGCCACGCCAGTGCCGGTGGCGACGGAAACATCTCGTTCCGACCCCGGACCGCCCATTAGGACTGAAATTTTTTTTCCGGCGAGCGTGTTCATCTTATCGTCCGCTCCCCTCCGCGGGTTCTCCCACGATTTGCACTTCGGTTTCGAGGATAATGTCGCGTTTCGTGCGCGCCACTTCCTGAATTTTTGCGATCAATTCCAGGACGTCGTTTGAGGTCGCGTCGCCCTCATTAATAATGAAATTGCCGTGCACTTCGGACACGCGCGCATCGCCCACGCGAAAATTTTTCAGGCCGAGCTCATCAATCAACTTGCCGGCCGGGATACCGTTGGGATTTTTGAAAATGCAGCCCGCACTCTTCGCGCTCGGTTGCGTCTCCCGTCTTTTTTCCTGCGACTCATCCAGGCGTCGCGTGATTTCCTCGAGCGGCGCGGGACGGCCACAGAAGACGGCGGAGACAGCGTAATTGTGATCGAGCGAAGGAACATGGCGATAATTGATTTCCAACTCCGCCGGAGTTTTCGAGTGTGCGTTTCCCTCGGCGTCGAGATAACGGATTCGCGCGACGTTATCAAAGGTTTGCGCGCCCATCGCTCCGGCGTTCATGCGCAAGCCGCCGCCGACCTCGCCCGGAATTCCCTCCATCCATTCCAGGCCGCCGAGGCCGGCCGCCTTCCCGGCGTAAGCCACTTGCTTGAGCTTCGCGCCCACGCCAGCGCTGATTTCATTCCCGGAAACCGTGACCTCGTCGAACTCTCCACCGCAGGGATGGACGACCACGCCGCGAATGCCGCCGTCGCGCACGAGCAGATTCGATCCGCGACCGATGACGAAGAGAGGAAGATTTTCGCGCCGGCAAAAACGGATCACGTCCGCGAGCGATTTTTCGTTGCGTGGCTCAACCCAAAATTGAGCCGGTCCGCCGACCCGCAAGGTGGTGTGTTTGGCCAGCGGTTCGTACAAACGCACCTCGCCTTTTTCCCCCACGATTGCTTTCAAACGCTCGGCGATCACCAAATCAGCCGCGAGTAACGAGAGCTGCTCATGAATGTTGCCCGCGCCCAGGCTCAAGATGATGTCGCCTGCGGCGATCATATTGCCGACATCGCAATGCACGCGCTCGAGCCGTGATTGATAGCTGACGCCGGCGTGACCGTGCGCGGCGATTTCGTCTGCGATGGTTTGACCGCTGATGCCCGGTAGCGGCGCTTCGCTCGCGGGATACACATCCGTCACGACCACGTGATCGGCGTGGTCGAAGGCGCGCCCAAATTCACGGCGCAAGGCCTTGGTGCGCGAATAGCGATGGGGTTGATACATGGCGAGAACGCGATTGCGACCAGCCGATTTCGCCGTGGCCAGAGTGGCGGAAATTTCTGTGGGATGATGCGCATAATCATCGACCAGCAGAAACCGGTCGCTGGCGTATTTGACTTCAAAGCGGCGGCGCGCGTGTTCGAATCGGCGCAGCGAGGCCGCAGTCTTGGCGAAAGGAATTCCCAGTTCCGTCGCGAGCGCGATGACGCCGAGAGAATTGCTCACGTTATGCCGGCCGGGCACATTGAGAATGGCCTCGCCCAGTTTTTCGCCGCGTCGCAAAACACAAAACACGGAAGCGGAATTCTGAAGCTCCAGATCGATTGCCCGATAATCAGCATGGGCCGCGAACCCGAACGAAATTGCACGCGCGCGCGCCCCGCAAAGGCGCGTTGCATTGGCATCATCGGCGCAATAGAAAACAGACCCGATGGTTTGGTCGAGTAGTTGCGCAAAGACAGATTCGATCGCGGCGAGGTCGGCATAAAAATCGAGATGTTCCTCCTCGATATTCAAAATCAGCGCGTGTTCGGGAACGAAGAAACGCAACGTGCCATCACTCTCGTCGCCCTCTGCCACGAAATATTCGCCGCGCGTGTCCCAGTGGGCATTACAACCGAGCAGCGGTATTTCCGCGCCCACGTAATGCGAGGGATGCAAACCACCCTCACGCAAAACGTGCGCCGCCATCGCTGAGGTCGTGGTCTTGCCGTGCATGCCTGCGACGACGATGCCGCGCTTACCCGTCATAATTGCGGCCAACGCCTCCGCGCGCCTAACGAGTGGTTTGTGCGCCAGCGTCGCGGCCGCCAGCACCGGATTATCCTCCTTGATGGCCGAGGAAAAAATGATCATCTCGGCGTCGTCGGCGTCTTCGGCCCGGTGTTGCGCGTGAAACCGCAGACCGAGCCGCTGCAAGCGGTCCGTTTCAAGCGAACCCACCCGGTCAGATCCGCTCACGCGATGCCCGAGCTCGAGCAACAGCGCCGCGATCCCGCTCATGCCACTGCCCGCCACGCCGACCAAATGAATCTGGTGGCGCTCGCGCGTGAGCATTTTGGGCAGGTCGATTTTAGAGGCGAGCGTCATGCTGCGATTGCGTATATCTCTCCATCGTTTCCACGACAAGCGCGGCTGCGTTTTTCGGCGCGAGTCGCGCGGAATTATCCGACATCGTTCGAATCTTGTCCGGGTGGTCCCCAAACTCTCGAATGATCTGCGCAAGCGACTCGACCGTCAGATCGGCTTCCTTTAAAATAACGGCGGCATTCGCGCGCTCGAAGATCTCGGCGTTGCGCGTCTGGTGGTCTTCCGCGGCGTAGGGAAAAGGAACCAGGATGGCGGGTAAGGCGAACGCGGCCAGCTCGGCCAGACTGGCCGCGCCCGAACGCGTGATGGCGAAATCCGCCGCGCTGTAAACTTCTCCCATGGCATGGTGAAATGCCGCCACGTGCGCCGGAATTTTTTCGCGTTGATAATTATCCGCCACCAGCCGTTCGTCGCGGGAACCGGCGAGGTGAATGATTTGCAGAGGCAAACCCTGGAGCAGCGGCAGCGATTTGATCATCGCCTGATTGATGCCGCTCGCTCCCTGGCTTCCGCCCATGATGAGCACCGTAAGCAGATCCGGTCGCAGCCCCAGTTTCTCCCGCGAGAGGCGGCGATCCATCGGTTGCAGTTCATGGCGAATGGGGGTGCCCGTCACTTCCGTGCGAACCCGCGGGAAAAACGGCGCGCATTCCTTAAAGCCGAGCAGGACCGCGCGCACCATGCGCGCAGTGTAGCGATTGGCCTTGCCCGGAATCGCATTCGATTCGTGCACGAAAGTCGGAGTGCCACGCAGCTTTCCCGCGAACACCGGCGCGGTCGAAGTGAAACCGCCCATGCCCAGAATGACGTGCGGCTTAAATTTCCGGTAGATCTCGCGGCAGAGCGAAAGGCTTTCCTTGAAACGCCGCGCAAATCCCAGGATGGCGGGCGAGAACGGCGAGGGCAGTCCGATCGTCGGCAGTTTGTGGAAACGGAAATCCGAGTGGCCCGAGAGAGCGAGCGTGTCGATCTCTTTTTCGGAAATGAAGAGCAACACTTCATGTCCGCGCGCCCGCAGCACTTCGGCCACGGCGAGGCCCGGAAACAAATGGCCGCCCGTTCCTCCGCATGCGATGACGGTATTCATTTTTTAGATTCGTGGCGTCATACGCGCTTGCAGCGTGGCGCGGTGTTTGTTCACCGGCTCGAGGACGCCCTGGCGATAAATATTCAGGAGCAACCCGATCCCAAAAAGACATGCGGCCAGATTTGAGCCTCCGTAACTGACAAAGGGCAACGGCAAGCCTTTGTTAGGCAAAAGCGAGGTCGTGACGCCAATGTTGACTGCTGCCTGCAAACCGAGCAGCGAAACAATACCGCAACCGAGCAGCAGCCCGAAGCGGTCTTTCGCGTGCAACGCGATCATCATTCCGCACACGATGATGACGACGAAGAAAAACACGACGAGCAAACTAATGCGCAACCCCAGCTCCTCACCGACCATGGGGAAAATAAAATCGGTGTGGGCGTAGGGAAGGTAGGCCATTTTTTGCCGGCCGTTACCGAGGCCGAGGCCTTCAATGCCGCCGCTGCCCCAGGCGATCAACGCCTGCATTTGCTGGAGGCCCGCATCGTCCTTAAATTGCTCCGGATCCATGAACGCGGCGAGCCGCGCCATGCGTTGGGAAATGTGCGTGGCCACAAATAAAATGCCGCCGAGGCCAGCCACGGAAACAAGCGCGAGCGCAAACAAATTTGTCCCGGCCACGAACATCATGACGAACGCAGTCGCCCCGATCAACGCGGTCGAACCCAAATCGACTTCAGTGACGATGAGTGAAAGCATGAGTCCGATAATGCAGAGCGGAATGATGAACCCGCGCAAAAACTGGCTGCTCGTTTTTTCGTAACGCGTGAACCAAAACGCGAGGAAGAAAATGGCCGCGATCTTGGCGATTTCCGAGGGTTGAAAGCCGCCGAAGCCCAGGCCGATCCAGCGGCGGGAACCGTTGATCCGCATCCCGATATGCGGCACAAAACAAAGCGCGAGCGCGACGAGGGAAAGCGCGAACCAAATCCACCACGTCCGCAGCCAGAAATGGTAATCGACCGCGGCGGCGAAGATGCAGACGACCAGCCCGACGGCGAGCCATTGGACCTGCCGCTTTAAAAAATGGTATTCGCCGTGACCCCCCGTGGCAAAGGCGCTAATGCTAAAAAGCATGACGATGCCGATGACCAGAACGCCCAGCACGGCCAGGCATAAAAAATACGCGCTTTTGCGGTGCATATTATTTGTGCCCGAAAACTCTCACTATTCAGTTTTTTTGGGGCGGGCCGCTTTGGTGGGAATGACGAGCTTCTGCCCGATCTGCAATTTGTGCGGATCATCGATATGATTCGCCGCCAGCAAGTCGTCGTAGGGAATTTTATATTTCTTGGCGATCGCGACCGGGTTATCGCCTTTCGCGACTACGTATGTTCTCGCGGTCTCCGCTTTCGCCGGAATAGGTTCGGCGGTTTTAGCGATGGACTTGTTAGGCGCATGCGCTGGCTTCGCGTCGTTCTTGAGCGCGGGAGCGCTCTCGACCTTGGTCGCGACAGGTTCCGTCACCATCGCAGCGGGCGGCGGGGGGAGGGGACCTTGCCGCGTCTTGATGGTGTTGAAAGCGACAATGCCAGCAACGGCAACGATGTGAAGGACGAGCACGATTAGAAGTGCGCGCGACAACTTCATGTTCGGCTCGGACATCTCTTCAAAATCCATTTCGTCCGGGAGTCCGAGCGAGCGGCGCGCGATGGTGGCGCGAAGTTTTTTGCGAGGAAGCAGTTGGGGTAGTTTCATAATTTTATTTGGGTAAGGCGTGCACCAGGGCACGGAATTGATCGCCGCGATCGGCGTAGCTTTTGAACATGTCGAAGGAGGAAGTTCCGGGAGAAAAAAGGACGACTTCGCCGGGCTGGGCTATGCCGTGCGCGCGCTCGACCGCGTCGGCCAGGGAGTGCGCGATTTCACACGGCACGGCCTCGTTCCAATCCTGCGCGATACGCTCGGCCATTTCACCGATGAGGACGGTCGCGCGAACTTTTTCCGACACCAGCTGCCGCAGAGTTTCGAAAGTGAATCCCTTGTCTTTTCCGCCGGCGATCAGGATCACGCGTTTGTTTTGGGCGAGCAGACCTTTTTCGACCGCGTCGAGATTCGTCGCCTTGGAATCGTTGACATACGTGACGCCGCCGACGTCGCGCACAAATTCGCAACGGTGCGGCCGCGGCTCGTACGCGCAAAGGGGCGGAAGCATTTCCGGAAAGGACAAGCCGCGCGACAGTCCGACCGCGAGCGTAGCCATGAGATTCTCGAGATTGTGTGAACCGCGCAGTTTCGTTTCGGCCATGCGCAAGACAGGCGTGTTGCGGTAAATGATCGAGCCGCCCTCGAGCCGGAAATCGGCGCCATCGGAGTAGGCGCTAAAGGTAATGGTGCGCGCGGCGATCGGCGGCAATGTCTCGCCCGCGTTGACGACAGCGACATCATCCGCCGTTTGATTTTCGAAGATGCGCAACTTGGCCGCGCGATATTCTGCGACCGATCGATAACGATCGAGATGATCTGGCGCGAAGTTGAGCCAAACACTGATGGCTGGGCGAAAAGTGCGGATGGTCTCGAGTTGGAACGAGCTTACTTCGACCGTGAGCACATCGAGTTCGCGATTTTCCAGCGCGACTTCGCAGAGCGGTTTTCCAATGTTGCCGCAGGCGATGGTGCGCTGGCCGCACGCGTTCAACATCTGCGCGAGCAACTCCGTCGTGGTCGTCTTGCCGTTGGTCCCGGTTATGGCGATGATCGGGACGTTGATGAACCGCGCGCCTAATTCGAGCTCGCCCATCGTCTCGATTTTGCGTGCGGAAAAATTCGTGGCCAACGGCGAGATCGGATCGATCCCCGGACTGAGCACGACAAAGTCATAGGGTGACGAATCTGTTTCGGCCGAGGATCCGCATACCACCTGCACCCCACGCGCGCGTAAATTTTCGATCGTAGATTTCAGCAACGTTTTTTCTTCCGCGCTATCGAGCACGGTGACGTTCGCGCCTTCGTGGCGGAGCAGGAGCGCCGCGGCGGTGCCGCTCAGACCGGCGCCCAGAATCGCCACTTTTTTGCCTTCGTATTTCATCGCAGCTTCAGCGTCGCCAGACCGAGCAACGCGAAAATGACGGACAGAATCCAGAACCGCACGATGACGGTATTTTCCTTCCAACCGCTCAGCTCAAAATGATGGTGCAGCGGCGACATGGCGAAGATGCGTTTGCCGGTGAGCCGGAAGCTGAGCACCTGCATGATTACGGAGACGGCTTCGAGCACGAACACGCCGCCGACGACCGTCAGCAGCAGCTCCTGTTTGCAGCAAATGGCGATGACGCCAATGATGCCGCCAAGCGCGAGCGAACCGGTGTCGCCCATGATGACTTTCGCGGGGTGACAGTTGAACCAGAGAAAGCCGAGACCGGCGCCGATGAGCGCGCCGCAGAGCACGGTCAGCTCCCCCGTGTAAGAATAAAACGGGACCTGCAAATATTCCGCGATGCGAAAATTTCCGCCGGCGTAGGTGAGTAACGCGTAGGCGAACGCAACGGTGATGGTGCAGCCAATGGCGAGACCGTCGAGGCCGTCGGTGAGGTTGACCGCGTTGGACGAGCCGACAATGACGAGCGCAAAAAAAGCCAGCGTGAACCAACCCATGTTGGTCAGAACGGGCGCTTTGAAGAATGGGAGGTAAAGCGAGCGCGCCTGTACTTCGATCAGCGGATTAGTCAGGAAAACAGCCGCCACGATCAGGGCCAGTCCCACTTGAAACACGAGTTTGAATCGTCCGCTAATGCCATCCGATTTTTTTTTCGTGACCTTCAAATAGTCGTCGGCAAAGCCGAGCGCGCCCAGATAGATCATGCTGAATAAGGCGAGCCAGACGAAGCGATTGTCCGGCCGCGCCCACATCACGCTGGAGACGAAAACCGCGCCGATGACGATGACGCCGCCCATGGTGGGAACGCCTTTTTTTTCGCTATGCAGGTCGGCCAGGCGATGCACTTCCGCCGCCGTGCGGATGGGCTGTCCGATCTTCAGCGCGATTAATTTCCGGATGACGAAATTGCCGCAAGCGAGTGAAAGCACGAACGCCGTGACCGCGGCTGCGACGGCGCGAAAGGTGACGTAGTAAAAGACGTTAAAGCCTCTTACTTCTTCGCTCAGGCGATGCAGGTAAAACATCATGGCGCGACTCCCGCGGTTGACGATTGCTGCGCAAACGCCGTTAACACGCGCTCCATCTGCGCCGAACGACTTCCTTTCACCAAAATCAAATCTCCGGGCGAAACGGTTTCGGCGAGATGCGCGGCGGCTTCTTCGGGCGAATTAACCGACAGGCTTTTTTTTAACCCCGCCTTTTCCGCCGCTCGCGCAATGGCTGCGCCTGTTTCGCCGACGGCAATTAGTTCATCCACGCCGAGCGTTGCCGCCGTTTCGCCCACTTCGCGATGTCCGCGCTCGGATTCGCTGCCGAGTTCGTTCATCTGACCGAGGACGGCGATGCGCCGGCCGTCGGCCTCGAGTTCAATCAGCGTATGCAGCGCCGCTTTCATCGAGTCTGGGTTGGCGTTGTAACTGTCGTCGATGAATTGCACGCCATTAATTTCCTGAATTTGCAGACGGGCCCTGGTCAGCGTGGTGGAGGCAAGACCGGCGGCGCATTCCTCCAGCGACAAACCAAACAGACGCCCCGCTGCGACCGCGAGCATGGCATTTTGCACCATGTGTATTCCTGGCACCGGCAGTTGTGCGCGACAGCGATGCGCGCCTTCGAGAATGGTGAACTCGCATCCGGTCGCGCTCTGTCGCACATCCGTCGCGCGTACTGCGCCGTTCTCCACGCCGGCCAGAATTACGTTCGCGCGCGTGCGCTGCGCAATGCTCGCGCTGAAGGGATCATCCGCGTTCAACACGACACTGCCGGTGGCATCGACTGCTTCGGCCAGCGCGCCTTTTTCCTGCGCAATCGCTTCGCGACTGCCCATGAATTCGATATGCGCGAGCCCGATGTTCGTAATGATCGCCGCATCCGGCGTGGCCAGTTTTGCGAGCGCGGCAATCTCGCCCGGATGATTCATGCCAATTTCCCAAACACCGATTTCGTCATCGGAATTGGCAGCCAGCATGGTCTGCGGCAGGCCAACGTGATTGTTGAAATTGCCTTCCGTTTTCGTGACGCGAAAACGTCGCGCGAGCGTCGCCGCGAGAAAATCTTTGGTGCTCGTTTTGCCGTTGCTGCCGGTGATTGCGATGACTTTCAGCGGCAGCGACTTTCGGTATTTGGCAGCGAGCGATTGATAGCCCGCCAGCGTGTCGGCTACGCGAATCAGCGCGAACGTTTTGGACGTGACGCCGCGCCAACTCTCTTCGACCATCGCCCCGCTCGCGCCGCGTTCGATCGCCTGTTCGACGAACTTGTGTCCGTCGAAATTTTCGCCGCGCAATGGAATGAAAAGGTCGCCCGGCCTCAGCGTGCGCGAGTCCGTGCTCACTTTTGTTACCATCAATTCAGGATCGACCGCCGTGAGGGAACCACCGGCGAAAGTCGCGATCTGACGAAGTGAAAGCGCGTTCATGCTTCGAATTCGAGCGGATGATTTTCCAGGGCGCGACGTGCGATCTGAATGTCGTCGAACGGAATCGTGTGATCGGCGAACTCCTGATAACTCTCATGCCCTTTGCCTGCGATGAGAACGATGTCGCGCGGCTGCGCTAGCTCGATCGCGCGGGCAATCGCCTGCGCGCGGTCGACATTTTTTTCATAGCGATCGGAACGAAAACCTTTCTCCACTTCAGCGATGATCGCGTCCGGATCCTCCTTCCGCGGATTGTCGGAGGTGATGATGCTGTAGTCGGCGTTTTGATCGGCCACGTGAGCCATCAGCGGTCGCTTTTTCCGGTCGCGATCGCCGCCGCAGCCGAAGACGACGATTAGCCGCCGGGGAGAAAGTTCGCGCAGAGTCTTGAGGACATTGAGCAGCGCATCGTCGGTGTGCGCGTAATCGACAAACACCTGGAACTGCCGCTTTGCCGGAACTGCCTCCAGTCGTCCGGGCACCTGGGGCGAGCGCGCCAGACTCAAAATCGCTTCGCGCAGGTTCACGCCGAGACTGCAGGCAGCTGCGAGCGCAGCCATCGAGTTGGCGACGTTGAATCGACCGATCAACGGGACGCGCACGAGGTAGCTCTTGCCGCGCGCGTCGAGCTGGTAGGAGGTGCCGGCAAATTCCGGGCGGTAATTGGAAGCGCGGAAGTCCGCGCGCGCATTCATGCCATAAGTCGTTAGGCCGATTTTCGGATCGAGCCGGTCGATTAACTGCGCGCCGTAGCGATCATCCAGATTAATAACGGCGCCGGGACTGGTTTTGGTTTTTTGCCCGGCCAGACCGGTGAAGAGTTTCGTCTTCGCCTCGAAATAATTTTCCATCGTCCCATGAAAATCGAGATGGTCTTGCGTGAGGTTGGTGAAGACGGCGACGTCCCACTCCAGGCCGCGCGTCCGCTCCTGCGCCAGCGCATGCGAGGAGACTTCCAGCGCAGCAGCTTTGCAGCCGGCGTTCGCGATCTGCGCGAGTAGTTCCTGCACGTCGAGCGATTCCGGCGTGGTGCGCACCGCCGGCAGCACGCGCTCGCCAATTTCGTAGCGCACGGTGCCAAGCAGGCCGCAACGCAGGCCGGCCTTTTCACAGATGTGCTTGATCAAAAACGTCGTGGTTGTCTTGCCATTCGTGCCGGTGACGGCGGCGAGTTTGAGCCGGCGCATCGGTTGCTCGTAAAAGGTGGCTGCGAGATCAGCCATGGCTTCGCGCGTATTTTCGACCACCAGAGAAGTGGCGCGCGCGTGCTTTTCGTCGCGCTCGGTCACGATCGCGGACGCGCCTTTTTCAATCGCCTGCTCAATGAAACGGTGGCCGTCGCTTTTTTCTCCGCGCAAGGCGACGAAAAGAAAATTCCGCTGCACCCGGCGCGAATCGTAGGCGATTCCTTCCACATTGCGATCAAGCGGGCCGATGATCTGCCGGGTGGGAATAGCGGTGGCGAGAGTTTTGAGCTGCATGAGGTATGGGCACGCCGACGCGAGATGCTCAGCGACGCGCAGCATTGGTTAAGGCTACCCGGCTCGCGGCCGGCGGTTTCACCAAGTCCTCATGCGGCTCAAGATCGAGATAACGCGCGGCCTGTTCGGCGATGCGCGCAAAAATCGGGCCGGCGACTTTGCCGCCATAATTCTCTTCCTGCGTCCGGGTGTGCGCTTCATCCAGCACGACGAGGCCGACAAACGCGGGATGGTCCGAAGGCATGAACCCGCTGAACGAGACGATATATTTATCATGCGCATAGCCGTTCTTCCCATCCGCTTTTTGGGCGGTGCCCGTTTTGCCCGAGATGGTGAAGCCAGGCACGGCAGCGGCAGCGGCGGTCCCGCGATCGCTCACCACGCCGCGCAACGCAGTCGCCAGGTGCAGCGCCGTCTCAGGCGAAATGACCTGACGCAAAACGGCCGGCGAGAATGTGCTGATCGCCTGGCCGTCTTCAGTCGTGATTGATTTGACGATGCGCGGTGTGATTAGCTTGCCGCCGTTGGCGATCGTCGCCATGGCCATCGTCATTTGCAGCGGAGTGACGCCGACTTCGTGCCCCATGGGAATGCGCGTGATGGAAATCTTGCTCCATGACTGGGGCGGCCGAATCACGCCCGGAATTTCACCGGGCAATTCGATGCCGGTGCGTTCGCCGAAACCAAAGCGCCGAATGTATTCGTAAAACTTCTGTTCGCCCACCGAGAGCGCGAGCTTGGCCGCGCCGATGTTGCTCGATTTCACCAGAATATCCTGCACGCTTAAATCGCCATAGGGCCGGTGATCGTGCAGCGGTGTCCCGCCGAAATTCCAAAGCCCGTTTTCGCAAAACAGAGTTGTGTCGGGCCTGACTTTGCCTTCGTTGAGCGCGGCTGCGGCGGTGACGATCTTAAAGGTCGAACCCGGCTCCATCATGTCGATGATGGCGCGATTTTTCATCTCCTCCGGCTTGGCCAGAGTGCGTTGATTCAGATCGAAGTTTGGCCGATTGGCCATCGCCAGGATTTCGCCCGTCTGCGGACGCATGAGAATGATGGTTGCCTTGAGCGGCCGGTACTCGCGCATGGCCGCGTCGATTTCATTCTCGACGATGTTCTGTAGATTTAGGTCGATCGTCAGACGCACTTGATAACCATTGCGCGGCGGATGCTCGCGTCCGCGATACGGGACGATCTCTTCGTTGGCGCGGTTGTGCTCGATGAAACGATAGCCGTCTTCGCCGCGGAGATAATCCTCCATGGAAGCTTCCACTCCCTGAATCCCCTTATGGTCGAAATCGGTGAAGCCGAGGACGTGACAGAGCATCGGCCCGTTAGGATAATAGCGGACGAAATCGCGGTCGAAAATGAAGCCGCGCAGCAGCTTCTCCGTGCGTAATCTCTCACTCAGAGCCATGGCAGTCTTTTCCGGGACCAACCGCTTGAGGACGATGTAAGGGCTATCGGACGCTAATTTTGCCGACACCTCGGCTGAGGACATGTTTAACGCATCCGCCAGCAGAGGAATCAGTTTCGCGCGATCAATCGGATGCGAGGCATCCACTACGACTGTGCGCACAGGAATGTTGTGCGCGAGAACGTCGTTATTTGCGGCGAGAATGGTGCCGCGCTCGGCAAAGATGGATTCCCGGCGGCCATGTTTTTTTGCGGCGAGTTCCCCGTAATAGTCGTGCCGGCTGACCTGCAAATAAATCAGGCGGAAGGAAAAAACACTGAAGAGAATCGTGAACGCAAAACAGATGAGCGCGCAGCGGAGCCGGCTGTTCCACTTCATCTGCCGGGGTGCGTGTTCGCGATGGGTTGAATGGAGTTTTCGCCGAGCGAATGCACAGGCGCGGTCAAGCGCACGATGTTGCGCTCCGCGATCGGGATCATCTTCAGATAGCCTTCCTTCAACTGGCGTTGCATGGCTGCGCGCGAGGTCAGCATTTCGATCTGCCCGCGCGTTACCTCGTTCTCCCGGCGTTTGCTCGCGAGTTCCTTCTCCCGCGCGATTTTCTCATCTCCGGCGTGGTGTAGTTGCAGCGTGAGGGAGACATACATCAAACCGGCGATCATCAGAAATGCCGTGACCATGAGCCAACGCGCGAGCGAGGCAGCGTTGACCGGGTTGAAACTCTTGCGGCGCGGCGCGTGCATCTAAACTTTCTCGGCCACGCGCAAATTGGCGCTGCGTGAGCGTGGGTTGACGCGTTGTTCGTTTTCACCCGGTTCGACCGGCTTCGGGGTGATCACACGCAACGCAAAATCGGGATTGCGCCGCGGCTCCGGCCACTCCGGGCGGTCGAGCCATTCGCGACTGCGGTCGCGGAAAAAATTCTTTACGATCCGGTCTTCAAGCGAATGAAATGTGATGACGGCGATGCGTGCGCCGGATTCAAGCCGGTCGCTCAGGACTTGCAAACCTGCGGCGAGCGCGCCGAGTTCGTCGTTCACTTCCATGCGCAACGCCTGGAAAACCTGCGTCGCCGGATGACGCCGCCCGTGACGGGAAACGATTTTCTCGATCGCCTTCGCCAGTTGCAGAGTCTCGGTGAAGGGCGCGGTCTTGCGCAGCTTCACTAATTGGCTCGCGATGCGACGCGCGGCAGTCTCCTCGCCCAGGTCGCGAAAGATGCGGGTTAATTCTTCTTCGCTGTAGGAATTGACAATCATCGCTGCGGTCAGGTCGCGCCACGGATCCATCCGCATATCGAGCGGGCCGTTGCGCATGATGCTAAAACCGCGCTCTGCATTCTCCAGTTGGCGCGACGAAACACCGAGGTCGAGCACCGCCCCGCCGATATGCTCGATTCCCAATTCACCGAGGGTCTTTTCAGCGTCGCGAAAATTGGCTTTCCGCAGCGTGACGCGTCCGCCGAAAGGGGCGAGTCGTTCGCTCGCGTGCGCAATGGCATCGGGATCCTGATCGAGCGCGAGAACATCCGCGCCCGTGCGCAAGATTTCCTCGGCGTGCCCGCCGCCACCGCAAGTGGCATCCACCACCAGCGCGCCGGCCCGCGGCGCGAGCAACTCGACGGTCTCCTGCACCAGCACCGGACGGTGATAAGTAAAATCCTCCATTTTCTGCGCCTCCTCTCCGAACTCGAGCGGGCCGGTCGCGAACCAGATCGGCCGTTCGAACAGCAATTCGTTAATCATTTTTTGGAACCGATTCTTACAGCCCGATCACGCTCGCGACGTGTTGATACGTGGCTGTTTCGTCCTCGTGAGCGCGCTTCCATTTTTGTAAATTCCAAATTTCAAAACGCCCGCGGCCGCCCACAAGCGCGACCTCGCCTTTCAATGCGAGTTCCTGGCAAAGATCTTCGGGCAAAACCAAACGGCCTTGCTTGTCGGAAGCGCCATGCTCTGCGCGGGAGTGAAATTGGCGTGAAAAAACCCGCCGTTCGCGCGCCGGAATGTCCGCGTTGTTTTCCACCTGCTCGCTCATGCGCGCGAACTCCTGCGGGGACATAACGAGGAGATACTGGTGATGCGGCTCGGGCAGAATAATGAAATCTTCGCCCTCGGGGCGACGCCATCTGGACGGAATGGTGATGCGATTTTTTTCGTCAATCGAATGACGAAATTCGCCGGCGAAGAATTTTTGCGGTTGAGAAGCGTCGTCCATACGTTAGTGGAACTTCGAGCCATTCTAATCCACTCCGCCCCACTTCTAACCACCTTCCCAGGTGGCGGTCAATATAAATAACGGCGTTTGCAGCCTTTTTTTGCAGCCGTAAAATCGACCGTGACCATATTGTGGAATGCGGCCTTTTGCTTCACGGTTCTGGGCGTGCTCACGAATGTGGCGCGAAGTCAGAGTTCAACCCCCGAACCCGTGGCCGTTCGCGTGACGGTTTCGTTGAATGCCGATGGTTCGCGCACCGTGTACGAATTCGATTCGCTCCGTCACAAGGCGACTGCCACCACGACGGGAACTGATGGCAAGACTGTCGGAAAAATCCGCTACGTGCTCGACGATGCCGGTCGTTTTGCGAACGGAGAAATTTTCGGTCCCGACGAACAGTTCCGCTTCAATGCTCTATATAAGTACGACGCCGCCGGCCGGCTCTCGCAGGAAATACAGATGAACAAGGAAGGAGCGCTGCAAAACAAGATCGTGTACGACTACGACAAGAACGGGAAGCAAACCGGCTACGCGGTTTACGATGCGGCGGGAAAGTTGATCCGCCAAACATCTCCACTTTCCGCCACCCCTACACCGCCGACCAGGAAAAAAAAGTAGGCGCATATTTTGGCTACCCGACCATGCGCCGGCGCGCGTCGGTTACTAGGCCAGTCGTGATTGTCCCACTCTGAAAGTTGTTCGCTGCTTGCCACTAACGCGAAAGGCGGCTAAGACATTTCACCAATGATCGACTACCTCCAAAAGGGCGGGCTGCTGATGTGGCCCATCCTTTTTTGCAGTGTCATCGCCATAGCGGTTTTCGCCGAGCGGCTTTTTTATCTGCATCGCGCGACCATTCACGTCGGCGAATTTTTGCAGGGGCTTTCCAATTTAATTCAGCGCCGCAATTTCGCAGAAGCATTGCATGAATCCGCCGGCACCCCGGGGCCGGTGGCGCGCGTGATTCATGCGGCCATCATACGGCACGAATCGCCGCGTGCGGAATTGCGCGCGATTGTGCAGGAGGCGGGACAACTTGAAGTGCCGAAGCTCGAGCGATTCCTCGGTGTGCTTGCGACGATAGCCTATCTCGCGCCGTTGTTAGGCCTACTCGGCACCGTCGCGGGAATGATCGATGCCTTTGGCACGCTGTCTTCGAACGGCGGCTACGCGACGGTGACGGAACTTTCCGGCGGCGTTTACAAAAGTCTGCTTACGACCGCCGCCGGTCTGGTCGTCGCCACCCCGACTTTCGTGGCCTACAGCTATCTTTCTGCGCGTGTCAACACGCTGATGCACGAAATGGAACGGGCCGGAATCGAAGTCGTTCACCTGTTGACCGACCGGGAGCCGATGAGCGACATCATCACCTTTCAACAACCGAAGGCCAAGGCGGAGTGACGAGTGGCAAGTGACGAGTGACGAGAACTTTTCCACTCATCACCTGTCACTATTCATGAAGCTTTCCCGAACAAGCGAATATCAATTCGGATGGCTCGCTGTCATCCCGTTGCTCGATGTTGTTTTCGTGATGATTTTTTTCCTGCTGCTGAGCTCGAATTTTATTTTGCAACCCGGCATTTCAGTCACAACGCCGTCATCGCGCTTCACTCTCGGGCCGCAGATCAATCCGGAAATTATCAGCATCACCGGCGGTGGCGCGCCCGCCATTTATTTTCGCGATCAAAAAATTTCCCTCGAACAACTCGGCCCACTCCTCGATGCCGCAAAAAAAGACGCACGTCCGATTATCATTAAAGCCGATCGCCTCACCCCTTACGCGCTCGTGGTCGCCGTGACGAACCTGTCCTTGGAACGCGGAATCACTTCCGTTTCGCTCGCTACTTCTTTGCCGCAGTGAGCGCATCCGACGTCGTCCTCGTTTTTGATTGGGACACTACGCAACGGCGAAGACTCACCATCGCTGGATTCCTTCTCGCGTCGGTTCTGCTTCACGCCTTCTGCTTTTACGTTTTTCAAATCATCTACCCGCCGGCCGTCGCTCTCTTGCCGCCGCCCGGGCGCGTAAGTGTGATCGCCCCGAATTCGGAAGAGAACCGTGTTTTGTTGCGCTGGATTAAAGCGGAAGACCCGGCACTCGCGTCCAACACACAGCTGCCCGCTGATCGACGATTTCCCGCGCTGCCGGTCGTGCAACACGCGCCGTCCTATTTGACGCGACAACCGACGCTCAAGGAACTTGCGCCCTTAAAAAGTGATCTACGCGTCCCGAGTGCAAGGCCGCCCGCGGCAGTCGAACGGCGGCGCGAACAAAGGCCAGTTGTCGCAACGATCACGGCGACGGCGATCCGCTTTTCGGAAGAATTCGAAACGCTCGGTAGCGCGCGAGTGCCGGAAATGAAATTTGCCGCTTCGACTCACGAGTCGCCGCAAGCCGCGCACTTCAGCATCGCTGCGAATGAAAATGGCGAAGTCCGTTTCTGTTTTCTGCAAATCTCCTCCGGTGATCCGCAACTCGACGAACAGGCCAGAAACTATTTAGTGCTCTCGCGTTTCAGCCCAATCGCAAATCGCAAATCGCAAATCGCAAATGATTTCATCTGGGGCACGGCAACGATCGAATGGGGAAATGACATCGCGCTTCCGCCCCCCGCCAACGTCGCGCCGTGATTCGCGTCAGTCTTTCCGCGCTGGTCACGATCTACCTGCTGGTTTTTCTTGCGGCGATTTTTCTGCTCTGGATAGTGGGCGAGTGGAATCGTCGCCGACGCGAGCGCCGCGCTTTGCGCTATCGGCTGCGGTGCGTCATTTGCGCCTTTGAGTTTGAAGATCGAACGCCCGTGCTGCTTCCGCGGTGTCCACGCTGCGGAAGTTTGAACGAGCGATTTAAACCGGAACAAATCTAAAATGGGAATGTGGATCGGCCGCAATCGCAAAGCGCGCGTGACTTATGGCTTCGACGAGATCGCGCTCGTGCCCGGTCGCATCACCATTAATCCGAACGAAGTCGATATCACCTGGCGCTTGCCGCGACGCGATGCGGATGCGCTCGAATTCAAAATGCCGATTCTCGCCAGCGCGATGGACGGCGTGGTCGATGTGCGCTTCGCCATCGCCATGAGCCAACTCGGCGGCCTCGCTGTGTTAAATCTCGAAGGCGTGCAGACGCGCTACAAAAATCCGCAGGAGGTTTTGCGGAAAATTATCGACGCCGACAAAGCGGAGGTGACTGCGCTGCTGCAAAAAATTTATCAGGAATCGGTGCAACAGGATCTTATTGCCGCGCGCATTCGACAGATCAAAGACAGCGGTGCCATTGCGGCGGTCAGTTCGATTCCGCAAAGGGCCGCTGAATTCGGCGCGATCGCGCAGGAAGCCGGCGCGGATATTTTTGTCGTGCAAAGCACCGTCTCGACCGTGCGCCACCTGTCGACGGAATATAAATCGCTCGAGCTCGAAAAATTCTGCCGCGAGATGCGCATTCCCGTCATCGTTGGTAACACCGTCGGCTACGACGTCACCTTTGAGATCATGGAATGCGGTCCGGCGGCGGTGCTCATTGGCGTCGGTCCCGGCGCGGCCTGCACGTCGCGCGGTGTGCTCGGGTTAGGCGTGCCGCAAGTGACGGCGACAGTCGATTGCGCCGCGGCGCGCGATGCTTATTTCAAGAAAACTTCGCGCTACGTTCCTATCATTACCGACGGCGGGATGAACAAAGGCGGCGATGTTTGCAAAGCGCTCGCTTGCGGCGCGGACGCCGTCATGGTCGGCAGCGCTTTCGCCAAAGCCAATGAAGCGCCCGGCGCGGGATCGCATTGGGGAATGGCGACGCCGCACGCGAATTTACCGCGCGGCACGCGCATCAAAGTCGGCACCACCGGTTCGCTCAAGCAAATCTTGTTCGGCCCGGCGGAGGTCGATGATGGCAGTCAAAATCTGGTCGGCGCGATCACCACCTGCATGGGCAACGTCGGCGCGAGCACGATCGCTGAGTTCCAACAAACCGAAATCATCATCGCCCCTTCGATCAAAACCGAAGGTAAACTTTTCCAAACCGTGCAAAGCGTTGGCATGGGAACGCGCTAATGAATAACGACCGCAGAGTTGTCATCACCGGCCTGGGCGTGGTCACTCCCGTCGGAAATGAAGTGGACACTTTCTGGCGCAATCTGCAAAACGGGGTCAGCGGCATCGAACGCATTCAGGCCTTCGATACGACCGCATTCGATTGCCGGATCGGCGGCGAAGTGCGCAACTTCGAGCCGAAAGAATTCTTCAAGAATCCGAAGGATGTTCGGCGCACCGATCGCTTCACGCACTTCGCCATGGCCGCGGCCAAGATGGCGACAGCCGATAGCGGGCTCGATTTAGAAAAAATAAATCTTCAACGTTTCGGCGCCATCGTCAGCAGCGGCATTGGCGGCCTGAAGACGATGGAAGACCAGCACAGCGCGCTGATGAACAAAGGCCCGTCGCGCGTTTCCGTTTTCACCATCCCGATGCTCATCAGCAACATGGCCAGCGGCCTTATCTCGATGGAATTCGGCTTGCAGGGCCCGAACATGTGCATCGTCACGGCCTGCGCGACCTCGAATAACGCCATCGGCGAATCGTGGCGCATCATTAAGTTTGGTGATGCCGATATTTTCCTCGCCGGCGGTTCCGAGGCCTCGATCATTCCGATCGGCGTCGCCGGGTTCGCGTCGATGAAAGCGCTGAGCACGCGCAACGACGATCCGCATCGCGCGTCGCGCCCGTGGGACCGCGATCGCGATGGCTTCGTCATGAGCGAAGGCGCCGGTGTGGTCGTGGTGGAAGAACTCGAGCACGCGAAAGCGCGCGGCGCGAAAATCTATTGTGAGCTGACCGGCTACGGACTTTCCGCCGATGCCTATCACATGACCGCTCCGCCGCCCGACGGCGAAGGCGCCGTGCGCGCGATGCAGATGGCGCTCGGTCACGCGAAAATCAACCCCGAGCAGGTGGATTACATCAATGCGCACGCCACCTCGACCGGGCTCGGCGACATCTGCGAGACGCGCGCGATCAAAACCGTCTTCGGCGAGCAGGCGAAAAAAGTTTCCATCAGCTCCACCAAATCGATG
>JBDUCP010000104.1:0-6442 GCA_040003405.1 Verrucomicrobiota bacterium | reverse complement strand
AACCGCTTCCGCCAATCTGGAATTCGAGCGCGCCGCCTTGTTGCGCGACCAAATCCGAGAAGTAAAAAGCGGCACCGGCCTAACGAAGATCGAACCGAAGCGCAAGGCGGTAAAGTATTCGCGCACCTCCGGCCAGCGCCGTTCGCGAGTGTAGCGATGCCGAAAATAAGAACCGCTGCCGTTGTGGCCAACATCTACGCCGTAGTCGGCTCCGATGAGAGCGAAGTAAAACGCGCCGCGGCGGAGCTGGCGGCGGAATTGACGCCGCCGGACGCGGGCGATTTCGGGGTTGAGATCGTCGACGCCTGTGCTGACAACGTCGATCAAGCCGTCGCCCGAATACGCGCTGCGATCGAAGCGCTGCAAACGCTGCCATTTTTTGGTGAGCGTAAATTGGTCTGGATAAAAAACGCAAATTGTCTGGGTGATACTGCGATCGGAAAATCCGCTAGCGTGCTCGACGCGCTGGAAGATCTCGCCTCGCTCATCGACGCGGGTTTGGGTCCGGAAGTGACGTTGCTCATGAGCGCGACCGAGATCGACAAGCGCCGTTCGTTTTACAAAACGCTGGCCAAACGCGCGGAGGTGCAAGTGATCGATCGTCTGGATTCCAATCGTTCCGGTTGGGAAGAAGAAGCGACGGAGATGGTGCGGGCGCGGGCGAAGAAGCGAACGCTGCGGTTCGACGAGGAGGCGCTCGATCTTTTTGTTTTGCTGACCGGCGGCGACACGCGGCAGATTGAAAACGAGTTGGAGAAGCTCGACCTCTACGTGGCGGCCGATCGCCGCGTCAACGCGGAGGAAGTGCGCACGCTAGTGCCGCTCTCGCGCGCGGGCGTCATCTTCGAATTGAGCAACGCGCTCGCGGCCTGCGATCTCCAGCGCGCGCTACAACTCGTTAGGCGATTGCTTGATCAAGGTGAAAAAGCCGTCGGCATTTTGCTCGTCGCCCTTCTGCCGACGATCCGAAATTTGCTGCTCGCGAAAGATTTGATGGAAGCGCATAAACTCGGGCGTCCCTCGGCGCCGTTTTCGTTTATCTCAGCGGTCAATCGATTGCCGGCCTCCGCGACTGAGCATCTGCCGCGAAAGAAAGATGGCTCGATCAACACTTACACTCTGGGCTTCGCAGCAATGAACGCGCACCGGTTTACCAGCGCCCGGCTCGTCGCGGGTTTGGAAGCGTGCCTCGCCGCGAATCTCCAACTCGTCAGCAGCCAGCTCGATCACGAACTCGTCTTGACCGAGATCGTGGTGAAAGTGCTGGCCGACGCGCGCTAAAACAGGCTGTAGATGAAAGGCGCGAGGGCCGAGCCTTCTGTCACGACGAGGATGAGACCGAGGGTGAGCAGCAGGAGGACGATGGGCGCGAGCCACCATTTTTTGCGCACGCGCAGGAACCTCCAAAATTCACGGACGATCGAAAGTTTGCCGCTCATTATTAAAATTGCCGTTCGTAATCTGCCGACGTGGGACGGCCGGATCGCACCTGCCAAAAACTGACGGCGTCGGTCTTAAAAGCAAACTCAATCGCGCGCTTGCGGCAGACTCGCTGGAGTAATCCGAGCGGAGTGACGACGAGAAAAAAAACGATGGTCAGGAGGATCCGACTCATCACCCAACCGAGCACGAGGGAAAAAATCATCCAGGGCGTGTGCAGATATTTAAGCGTCCTCGGCGCGATGGCCCCGCCGGCGAGAAGAAGAGCGCCTATAACGATGAACGGCCACGCCGCGTCGCGCTGGCGCCAGAGCAGAATGCCGCCTAACGAGAGCATCACCGCGCCGACGGTAAACCCGAAACGACGTAGAGCGCGCGGCGAGTGATCGAGTTTTTCGAAGGCTGACTTAATCCAGGACATCGGAGGTTTTTTCGGAGGTAGTTGGTTTCTGTTCAGCTTTATCGAGCAGAAAATTTCCCAGCACGAGGTAATCCATTTCGGTGCGCATAAAACAGCGGAAGGCGTCCTCCGGCGTGCATACCGGCGGCTCGCCGCGCACATTGAAGGAAGTATTTACCAGCAGCGGACAGCCCGTGCTTTTTTCAAACTCGCGCAGCAATCGATGGAAGCGTGGATGTTCGTTCGCCGCGACGGTCTGCACGCGCGCGGAATAATCGACGTGCGTGACGGCGGGAATGGTCGAGCGCGGTGCCTTTAACCGCTGCCGAAAATCGCCAGCGCTGGCGCTATCGAGGCGCAGCGTTTCGCGCACCGGTGCGACCAGCAACATGTACGGGCTCTCCACATCCAACTCGAAAAAATCAGCCGCGCGTTCGCGCAGAATACTAGGCGCGAAGGGACGAAAGCTTTCCCGATATTTTATTTTCAGGTTCAGCGTCTCTTGCATCGCGGGCGAACGCGCGTCGCCGAGGATAGAGCGATTGCCCAAGGCGCGCGGACCGAATTCCATGCGGCCCTGGAACCAGCCGATGACCTTCCCCTGCTTCAACAACTGCGCCACACGTGACATCAATTCGTCGTCCGCAAATTCAGCGTGGGGAATTGTCTCACGCTGTAGAAAATCGGTGGCGTCGTAGGCCGGGCCGAGAAATGAGCCGCGTTGCGCGTCGCCCACGCCGGAAATTTTCCGCGGCTGATTCTGATGGTGATGCCAGGCGAGCAAGGCCGCGCCGAGGGCGCCGCCGGCATCGCCTGCCGCCGGTTGAATCCAAATCTTTTCGAACGGCCCTTCGCGCAGAATCCGGCCGTTCGCCACGCAGTTGAGCGCGACGCCGCCGGCGAGACAAAGATTTTTTTCAGCAGTGAGCGCGTGCGCATGCCGCGCCAGACGCAACATCACTTCTTCAGTCACGGCCTGGATCGAGCGCGCCAAATCCATTTGCCGCTGCGTTAATTCCGCCTCCGGCTTCCGGCGCGCTGTCCCAAAGAGCCGATCGAAGGCGCGGTTTGTCATCGTTAGGCCAGCCAGGAAATCGAAGTAACGCAGGTTGAGACGGAAAGAGCCGTCGTCTTTTAGATCGATCAGCTCCGATAAAATGAGATCGCGGAAAACCGGTTCGCCGTAGGGTGCGAGGCCCATCACTTTGTATTCGCCGGAGTTGACGCGGAAACCGAGATGGTAAGTAAACGCGGAATAGAGCAAGCCGATGGAATGCGGAAAACGCAGATCGGCCAGCAGCTCCACTTCATTACCGTGGCCGCGTCCGATGCTCGTCGTCGTCCACTCCCCGACGCCGTCCACCGTAAGAATCGCCGCGCTCTCAAAGGGCGCCGGATAAAAAGCCGACGCGGCGTGGGATTCGTGATGCTCGGGAAAAATAATCGGGCCTTCGAACCCGAGCTGCTGGCGCATGATTTCCTTGATCCAGATCTTTTGTTTGATCCAAACCGGGACGGCTTTCAGAAATGAGCGCAGCCCGAAGGGCGCACACGCCAGATAGGTCGAAAGGAGGCGATCACTTTTCAGGAATGGCTTCTCGTAAAATGCCACCAGATCGAGACCGGCGCCGGCCGCGAGACTGCCCTCGCGCAAACAGTAATCGATGGCATGTCGCGGAAATCCGGCGTCGTGTTTTTTCCTGGTGAAGCGCTCCTCCTGCGCGGCCGCGATGATCACGCCATCGCGTAACAGGCACGCCGCGCTGTCGTGGTAGAAGGCGGAAAGGCCGAGAATGTTCACGGCGTGAGCGAGAGAAATTTGGCCAACTCCTCCGCCGCGAGCGCATGGCCGGCGGCGTTCCAGTGCGCGTCATCGGGAAAATAAACGGCGCGGCCAGCGGCGGCGTTTTGCTCCAGCGCGGGGGTGAGATCGAGGAAAGAAATATTTTGCTGCGCCGCAAACTCACGCACGAGATCATTTTGGGCGAGACGGTTGGCGTGGATCGTCGCAGCGCGAAGCGGCATGTGATTATAGAGACAGGAAAAATCGATGGCGCGCTGCAATTTTTCCGGGCCTAACGAACGCTCGATCAGCGGCCAATACGCCTCCGCTTTGGAGGGAATAAACATGATGGTGAACCGCGCGCTGGCGCGAGCGCATGTTTCCCGCATGCGCAAGAACGTGGTGCGGGTCAGCTCCCAGCCGCGGCTGCGCTCCAATTCCGCGCGCGAGGAGGCCAGTTTTTGCACGTAGGCGGGCATGAGCGCGAAGCGGAAATTTCCCGCGACCGGAAGGTTGAACATGCCCCGATCGAAAAGCGAATCCTTGCGCGCGGCCACAGGTGGAGACGCCGCGGCGAGTCTGCTCTGCCACGCCTGCGGCAGAGCGAGGCGCGCCATCGTTTCGAAATACGATGTTTGGTGGCGCCGGTAGGTTTTTTGCAGACGCCAGCCGGTCGTTTCCTCGCCGGGTTTGTCACCGCTGCGCTGCCATTGCTCGAAACGTTCCGCGTCGAAGAGATCGTTGCCGGCAAAGAAGGCGATCACCACTTCGCGCGGGCGATGCGCGAGGGCGAAATCCTCGAGCACATAAAATTCCTGCTGCGGTCCGAAGGAGGAGACGCCGTAGTTTTGCACTTTCTTTCCGGTGATTTGCTCGAGGCGCGCGGGCCATGATTCTTCTACCGCGAGAGTCATCGCATCGGTGAACGAATCACCGAGCGCGGCCACATCGATCTGCGCGCGGATAGATGGATTGCGAAACCCTTCCGCGTCGGTCCGAAATGGATAACGATGTTTCTCGCTGCCGCTGATTTCGGGCGGGATGAAGCCCATGCGGATGGTGTCGCCGTGTTCCCATGCGCAAGTGGTGCGCAGATTTGGGCGCAGCCGCGTTTGATAACGCGACGATTCGATCCAGCGCGGATCGGGCGGGACGAATCCAAAACCGTGCCGCGCAGCCAGCACCTTCGCCGGCAACTTAAGCGCGAAGCGGCGCAGCGTTCCCTCGATCAGCGCGAGAAAAAGGAAGGTAGTCACGATGCAGGTAAGCCCGTTGCCGATCGCGGCACGGAGCGGCGGGGAGGGCTGGCTTTTTTTCAGGGCGAGCGCAAGGAGCAGCGAGCCGCCGAGATAAACCGGCCAGAGAAAAAACGCGCGCGTCAGGCGCAAATCGAACCAGGCGATGTGGCCGTGCACGATGAATTCCAAGTCGCCCTGGCTCGTCGGCACCGAAATATTCTCCGCAAAGGCGCCGCTGATCTTGCGTGCGGTCAGTTGCTTTGATTTCCCGTCGCCGTGCCAGACGATTTGGTATTCCGCGTCAGCATCCGGGTGCGCGGAGAAGACGAGCCGATGCGGGGTGGAGGTCGTGACTGGAAAAACAAAACGCGCTCCGTCGTCCGTGATGATTTCCGGCATGACTTGATGGCCCCGAATGCCGAAGTGTTGCCACACCGTTCCCTCCTGCCGTGCCACCGTGCTGTCTTCATCCACGTAAAGACGTTGCGTGCGGACCGTGAGCCAATCGCCTACCGCGATGAGAGCGAGCAGCAACAGCGCAAGCGCCGGCCAGAGCGCGTTGCGACCGCGAGGCTTTTCGAAGCTCACTGCGACGTCGGCTCCTGGAATTTGTCCCACGCTTCCCACGCCCGTTCCCAATTGCCTTTGGCTGCCCACGATTCCGCTTCCAGAAAATAAAAATAACGCGGCGCGCCCGCATGCTCGGTGAAATGCCGAGCGATCATGAGCGCATCATCGTTAAACATGCCAGCACCGGCAGCGTGGGGACGGCGAGATTGCGCCACCAGCGGGCGGGCGCGCTAACGAAGCCGGCCGGCGGCCGGGGTGATTTGGCGGGCTGTTGCATCAGGCGCTGGCGGATTTCATGGTATGGGAATCGCTAGTTACAACCACAAGCATTTCTCCGCAGTGAGAAAATTCCATGGCCGCCCTCGTTCTACCACAGGTTAAAGAGAGGCGGCCATCGATTACGATCATGCTGGCCGTGGTAAAATAATGGTTACGTAACAACTCAAGGTTTGTATCGCGTTTTCCTGCTTTGCCAGATCGTGATGGTCGCAGTCCTTTTCTGGTTCGGCGTCTGGACCATGGTCAGCTTCCTGCGCACCTTCGCGCAGGTGATCGTGCCGCCGCGGACCCCGTACTAATCCTGCGTCGCTGCAGGCGTATCCATTTTGTAGCGGCAGGCGTGTCGCCTGCGAGCATCATCACAGACGCAGCCGACACGGCTGCCACTACAACTCCACCTCAGGGCAGGAAGCCGCCCGACGCATTCCGCACGGTGAGGATGTCGCCGCTGTTGACGGTCCCATCCGTGTTCACATCGGAACGGAAGTTGGTGCCATCAGCCGTCTGGCCGGATCGGTTGCGCGTTTGCAGCGCATCGCCGGCGTTTACGGTGCGATCCCCATTCGTATCGCCGCGCAGGATTCCGATCGGGATAACGACGTTACCGGTGCCGGTGCCATCGTTCACGTTAGTAAGCGTAACGACATAGTTATGTTGGTCAGTAACGCCAGTCATATTCACGGTGACTACCGCCCCGGCCACACTCTGGGTAGCGGCGGCCGATCCTCCGTC
>JBDUCP010000103.1:0-6642 GCA_040003405.1 Verrucomicrobiota bacterium | reverse complement strand
CACGCTTCACAAAGTCTTTTTACTGATGGTCGCACTTTCATAACTGGCAGATGGTTTGAAAAGAAAAACGCGGAGATCGGCTCCGCGTTGTCATTTCTGGCGATAGGTTATTCGCCCCTTCGACAAATCGTAGGGTGAAATCTCTACCATAACTTTGTCGCCTGGCAAGATGCGAATGAAGTTAAGGCGCATTTTTCCCGAGATGTGGGCGAGCACTCGCTGGCCATTCGGCAGCATCACACGAAACATGGTATTGGGCAGCAACTCGGCAACTTTGCCTTCTACTTCAATTGCGTCTTTCCGCGCCATGTCAGGATTTCCGGCTCCTCCTTGGTGATTAGCACTGTGTGTTCAAAATGGGATGACGGCATCCCATCCGCCGTGCAAACGGTCCAGCCATCATCGAGCAAACGGACGGCGGCGGTGCCGGCGTTGATCATCGGCTCGATCGCCAGCGTCATACCCGACTTGAGACGCGGGCCGCTGCCGCGCTTGCCGTAGTTCGGCACCTGCGGCTCTTCATGCAATTTCCGGCCGACGCCGTGCCCGACAAATTCCCGCACGACATTGAATCCTTCGCGCCGGGCGATCTCGTCGATCGCCGCGCCGACATCGCCGAGACGCACGCCATCCGACGCGATCTGAATGGCGTGGCGCAAGGCGGATTCAGTCACGCGCAGCAAACGTTCCGTGCGTTCGTCAATCATCCCAACCGGAACAGTGGACGCAGTGTCCCCCACCCAACCGTCCTCGATCACGCCGATGTCCAGCTTCACGATGTCGCCGTACTGGATGCGCCGCTGGCTGCCGATGCCATGCACGATTTCGTCGTTGAGCGAAATGCAGATGTTGCCGGGAAAGACGCGATGTCCGAGCCGATAGCCGAGAAAGGCGCTGCGCACGCCGGCTTCGCTCATGAGATCGGCTGCGGCTTCGTCCACTTCCCTGGTCGAAACACCCGGTCGAATAAGTTCGCTCACCTGGTCGAGAATTTCACTCGCCGTGCGACAAGCCTGCCGCATGCGCTCGATCTCGCGTCCCGTCTTTATCGGAATCATGCCGATTGTTGTTCGATCAACCGCGAGATGTCTGCAAAAACCGCATCGCGATCGCGATTCCCGTCGATCTTCCGAAGGAGCGACGCCTTTTCATAGAACGCCGCCAGCGGTTGTGTCTTGGCGTTGAATTCCGCCAGCCGCTTTTTCAACACCGCAATGTCGTCGTCGGTGCGCCTAACGAGCGGCCCGTCGCAGTAAGGACAGATCGGACGCTGGGCAAAGGTGGCGCTGGTGACACTGGTGGTGAAACCACAGCCCTGACATTGCAGCCGACTGCCAATGCGCTCGCCGATGGTTTCCTCGGAGACATCGAGCCAGATCGCCAGGTCCAGCGGAGTGCGATGCTTCACCAGCGTGGCCAGCAAACTTTCCGCCTGCGGGATCGTGCGCGGAAATCCGTCAAAAACAAATCCGTAACCGCCATGCAGGCGCAGCCAATCTTCGATCAACCCGATGATGATTTTATCCGACACCAAACCGCCGTGCTGCGTCGTCTCCGCCGTTTTCAATCCGAGCGGCGTGCCCAATTCTTTTTCCCGCCGCAAGATCGCACCCGGCGAAGTGACCGGGATGCCGAACTGGCGCGTGATCATCTCGGCTTGAGTTCCTTTCCCGGAACCCGGCGCGCCCAGTAGCACCAATCGTCTTTTCACTCAGCGCCCGTAGAGAAATACCGCCACACCGCCGATGACAATAATGGCGATGCCGACATAGAGCCACATCAGCGCCGATTGCGGAGCCGCTTCCCCGCGGCCGTAGGATGCACGGTCGAAGCGCGCGCCGCGAATCCGGCCTTTGCGCAGGAATCCATCATAATGCCGCTGGATCAGATGCGTCTCGACTTGCCTCATCGTATCGAGCATCACGCCGACAATAATGAGCAAACTGGTGCCGCCGAAAAATTGCGCCGTGATCTGCGGCACGTGCAATCCCTGACTGAGCAGACTCGGCAACACCGCGATCATGGTAAGGAAAATGGCACCGGCAAAAGTCAGTCGTGTCATCGTGTAGTCGAGAAAATCCGATGTCGGTTTTCCCGGTCGCACGCCCGGAATGTAGCCGCCGTATTTTTTCAGATCGTCCGCGATCTGCGCTGGCTGAAATTGCGTCGCCACCCAAAAATAACTGAAGAAGAAAATCATGGCCGCAAGCACGACGTAATGCAGCCAGCCCGTCGAAAGCATGTCGGTTATTTCTCTCGCCATGCGGCTATTTTTGAAGGCGAAGCCGACAATGGTCGTCGGGAAGAGCAACAGCGCCCACGCAAAAATGATCGGCATCACGCCCGCGTAATTCACTTTCAGCGGCATGTATTGCGTCTGGCCGCCATACATCTTGCGACCGACGACGCGCTTGGCGTACTGCACCGTAATTTTTCTCACGCCTTGCGTGACCGCGATAACGGCGGCGATGACAATGAACAGGAACGCTACCATCAAAACGAGAATGGCTGGATTCACCTGACTCGTTCCCGTTTCCGCGGAGGGCACGAACGTCTTCCATGCTTGCGCCAGCGCTGCGGGTAAGCGCGCCACGATCCCAATGGTGATAATGAGCGAGATGCCGTTACCGATTCCGCGCTCCGTGATCTGATCGCCCAGCCACATTAAGAAGAGCGTGCCGGTGGTGAGCGAAATAACCGTAACGATTCGAAAGACCATCCCGAGATCATCGACCAGCGGAATGCCCAGCTTCTGCACCGTCTCGGTGATACCGGGCAGCATCGTGTGATACGACTCCGGATGCTGAAACGAAATCGCCAGCAGGTAACCTTGAAAAAGACACAGCACTACGGTCGCATAGCGTGTGTACTGCATGATCTTTTGCCGGCCGCCATCTTCGCGCGCCAAACGCCCGAGCTGCGGAATGACCGCCGTGAGCAACTGCAACATGATCGAAGCGCTGATGTACGGCATGATGCCTAACGAGAAGATCGCGCAATTCTCCAGCGCGCCTCCGCTAAAAAGATTGAAGAGAGCGGCCACACCACCGCCTGATTTTTCCGTCAGCGAACTGCGGAACCAATCCTGCAGGACCGCCGGATTTACACCCGGCGTCGTGATGGCGGCGCCGAGACGCACAATCACGATGACTGCCAGCGTGAATAAAATTCGCCGCCGCAGCTCCGGTATCTTGACCGTGTTTAGAAACGCCGAAACCATCTATTTCTTTCGGGCTGTCTTTTTCTTCGCTGCGGTTTTCGCCGGGGCCTTCTTGACCTTTGGTTTCGATGGCGCCTTCGCTTCTGGTTTCGCTGGCGCGGATGGCTTCGCTACAAAACGCGGACCTTGCTTGGCTTTCTCGCGCATCGTCACCGTTCCGCCGGCCTTCTCGATTTTTTCGCGGGCCGACGCGCTGACCTTGTCGGCCTCAATCGTTAGGCCGTGCTTCAATTCGCCGCCGCCGAGAATCTTTAACCCCGCGCCGCCACCGCGAATCAGTTTCGATTCGCGCAGCATTTGCTCGTTGACGACGGTACCTTCCTTGAAGGCACTTAGATCACTCAGATTGATGATGGCGTAATTCTTGTGAAAGGCCGCGTTGTTGAAACCGCGCTTCGGCAAACGCCGAATCAGCGGCATCTGCCCGCCTTCAAAGCCAAGACGCAGACTGCCACCGGATCGCGCCTTCTGCCCCTTATGCCCCTTGCCGCTAGTTTTGCCATGGCCGGAACTCTCGCCGCAACCGAGTCGCTTCACCCGATGCTTCGAGCCGGGCCGCGTTTGCATGTTGTGGAGACGAATCATGATTGCTCGGCCTTTCCATCATTCAGGCGAATACCGCGCGTCTTCAGAATTTCATCACGCCGGCGCAGGGCACGCAACGCTTCGATCGTCGCTTTGACGACGTTCGAATGATTGCTGGAACCAAGCGATTTCGCCAAAACGTCGCGAATGCCGACTGCTTCCACCACCGCGCGGACACCGCCTCCCGCGATCACACCCGTGCCTGGTGATGCCGGACGTAACAACACGCGGCCACCGCCAAACTCGCCGATGGTTTCGTGCGGAATCGTGTTCCCATGCAGCGACATTTTTTCCATCGACTTGCGCGCAGCGTCGGACGCTTTTCTGATCGCTTCGGCCACTTCATTCGCTTTTCCAAAACCGACACCGACCTGGCCATCATGATCGCCCGCGACGATCAATGCACTGAAGCTGAAACGCCGGCCGCCTTTAACGACCTTCGCGCAGCGATTGATGAAGACGACCTTCTCGGTCGTATCGCCTCTCGCGGCCGAGCTTCTATCGGTCTGTCGTTCCTGCCTTCTCCCGCCGCCGCCGTGTGGTTGTGCCATGATGTTCTAAAATTTGAGTCCGCCTTCGCGCGCCGCGTCCGCGAGTGCTTTCACTTTTCCGTGATAAAGAAAACCGCCGCGATCAAAAATGACCTTATCGACTTTTTTCGAGAGCAGCCGTTCCGCGATCGCCTTGCCGACCTTCTCGGCCGACGCGCGATTCGCTCCCGCCTTTGCTTTGCCGACGAGTTTTTCTTCCGTCGTCGCGGCTGCCGCTAACGTGCGTCCCGCATCGTCATCGATGACCTGCGCATAAACATGTTTGCCCGAAAAATGTACGGCCAGGCGCGGACGCTCCGCCGTGCCGCTGACGCGTTTCCTGATCCGCGTGTGAATGCGGTGCCGAATTTCTTTACGATCGCTCGCCATAATTATTGGACTGTCTTGCCTTCCTTGCGCCTAACGACTTCGCCCGCATAGCGTACGCCTTTGCCCTTATAGGGCTCGGGCGGGTAATACCCGCGAATGTCCGCCGCTACCTGGCCGACCAGTTTCTTATCGATGCCCGTGATCGCGATCTTGGTGTTATCGGCCACAGTGATTTTGATTTCTTTCGGAATCGAAAACAGGATCGGGTGCGACTTGCCGAGACTGAGATTCAAATTGGAACCCTGCACCGCGGCCTTGAAGCCGACGCCTTCGATCTCCAGGTTTTTCGTGAAACCTTCGCTCACGCCCTGCACCATGTTGTGCACCAGGCTGCGCGATAAACCGTGCAGCGCTTTTACGCTGCGCGTCTCCGCATCACGCACAATCGACACGCGATTATCCTGCACGCTGCCTGTGATGTTGCGCGGCAGATTCCATTGCAATTTGCCCTTCGGTCCTTCCACACCGACGACGCCATCCGCGCCGATGTTCACCTTCACCTTGTCGGGAATTTCGATCTGCTTGTTTCCAATACGTGACATAAAAAAATGGCGCGACTTACCAGATGTAAGCCAGCAGCTCGCCTCCCACGTTTTGTTTTTTTGCTTCGCGTCCCGACAGAATGCCGCGCGGAGTCGAGAGAATGGACACGCCCATCCCGCCGAGAACGCGCGGAATTTCCTTGGCGCCGACATACCGCCGCAAGCCCGGACGGCTGACGCGCTTCAAACCAGTGATTGCGCTCGTCCGGTTCGCGATCTTGTTCGTAATCTTGATGCGCGGATGCGCCGCTTCCGTATCGACCGCGTAATCCGTGATGTAACCCTCTTCTTTCAAAATGCGGATGATCTCCGCTTTGATCTTCGAATAGGGAACAAACATCTCGGGCTTCTGCGCCGCAGCGGCATTGCGCACGCGCGCCAGAAGATCGGCAATAGGATCAGTAACTGTGCTCATTTAGATTTTAGGCCGACTGAGGCGCGGTTTCGAGCTTCTTTGCCCGATCGCTGAACGGCATCCCCATCTCACTCAAAAGCGATTTGGCTTCATCGTTCGTCCGCGCGGTGGTGACGATGGTAACATCGAATCCGATGTTGCGCTTGATTTTATCGAGTTCCACCTCCGGAAAAATCGCCTGGTCGGAAACGCCCAAAGTGTAATTGCCGTGCCCGTCGAAGCCTTTTGGCGACACGCCGCGAAAATCGCGGATGCGCGGCAGCGACGCCTTGATCAGGCGCTCCAGAAATTCATACATGTGCTCGCCGCGCAGGGTGACCTTCGCGCCGATCGCCTGTTCCTTGCGCAGTTTGAAATTCGCGATGCTTTTTTTCGCGCGCGTCTCGGAAGGCTTCTGCCCGGTGATCAAGGCCAGCTCCGCCTTGGCATCTTCCAATGCCTGCTTCACATCCGACTGCGAGCCGACCGAAGTATTGATTACTACTTTCTCCACCTTCGGCACCTGGTGCGGATTCTTGTAGCCGTGCTGCTTCTGCAAGGCAGGCATCACCTGCTCTTTGTAATGCTGGTAAAATTCGTTTTTCATTCGTTAGGCCTTTTCTACCTTTGCTTTTGCCGCTTTCACTTTTGCCGGTTTTTCCTTAGTGGCCTTCTTCTTCTCTTTCACCCGCTCGCCGCGTTCCAACACCCGCACATTCGAGATGTGCACCGGACCTTCACGTTCCGAGATTTTCCCCTGGGGATTGTCCTGCGATTTCTTGAGGTGCTTCTTGATCATCCGCACGCCTTCGATCAGTACGCGCTGCTTGCGCGCGATGACTTCGAGCACCTTGCCGGACGAACCCTTAAAATTCCCGGCGATGACCTCGACGTTATCGCCTTTCTTAACGTGCAGCTTGATCCGGTTCATAAAACTTCGGGCGCAAGCGAGACGATTTTCATGAAATTGCGCTCACGCAA